>JAQVGR010000214.1 GCA_028696635.1 Candidatus Krumholzibacteriia bacterium
GTGCTCGATCACCAGCACGGTGTTCCCCAGCTCGACCAGGCGATCGAGCACTGACATCAGCATCTTCACGTCCTCGAAGTGCAGGCCGGTGCTCGGCTCGTCGAGGATGTACAGGGTCCTGCCGGTGCCCGTCTTCGAGAGCTCGGCGGCGAGCTTGACCCGCTGCGCCTCTCCGCCCGAGAGGGTCGTGGCGGGCTGTCCCAGCCGGATGTACCCGAGCCCCACCTCTCGGAGCACCTGCAGCTTCCGCTGTGTCGAAGGTATATGTATGAAGAAATCATACGCCTCGTCAACCGTCATTTCGAGCACCTCGGCGATATTCCTGCCGCGATAGGCGACCTCGAGGGTCTCGCGGTTGTAGCGGCGCCCCTTGCACTCCTGGCAGTGCACGTACACGTCGGGGAGAAAATGCATCTCGACCTTGATCATGCCGTCGCCGCGGCAGGTCTCGCACCTGCCTCCCTTGACGTTGAACGAGAACCGGCCCGGGCGGTATCCGCGCACCTGCGACTCGGGGAGTCGCGAGAACAGATCGCGTATCGGGCCGAAGACGCCGGTATAGGTCGCCGGGTTCGAGCGCGGGGTGCGGCCGATCGGCGACTGGTCGATGTTGATCACCTTGTCTATCAGCTCGATCCCGTCGATCCCGGAGTGCCGGCCGGGCAGGTCGGCGCTCCGGTAGAAATGCCTGCCGAGCGCCCGGTGGAGGATGTCGCCGACGAGCGTGCTCTTTCCCGACCCGGAGACCCCGGTGACGCAGACGAGCATCCCCAGGGGTATCGACACGTCGATCCCCTTGAGGTTGTGCTCGGCGGCGCCCCGCACGGTCAGCGCGCCCCCGCCCGCCCTCCTCGAACCCTCCTTGAGATCGAACCATCGCTCGCCGCTGAGATAGCGCCCCGTCAGGCTCCGGGCCGATTCCGTGATCCTGTCCGGCGCCCCCTCGGCGACGACCTCGCCGCCGTGCTCGCCGGCGCCGGGGCCGAGGTCTATCACGTGGTCCGCGGCGAGGATCGTGTCGCGGTCGTGCTCGATCACGATCACCGTGTTCCCCGCGTCGCGCAGCTCCCGCAGCGTCCCGATCAGCCGCTCGTTGTCGCGCTGGTGCAGCCCGATGGAGGGCTCGTCGAGTATGTACAGCACGCCGACGAGCTTCGAGCCGATCTGCGTGGCCAGCCTGATCCGCTGGGCCTCTCCCCCCGCCAGCGTGCCGGCCGACCGGTCGAGGGTGAGGTAGTCGAGCCCGACGTTGCGCAGGAACTCGAGACGCGAGGCGATCTCGCGCACGAGCGGCCCGCCGATCAGCGCCCTGTTCCCCTCCAGGGCGAGCGACTCGAAGAAGGCCGCGGCGCCCTCGATCGTCATCGCCGAGACCTCGGCGATCGTCCGGCCGCCGAGCGTCACGGCGAGGGCCTCCGGCCGCAGACGCGCCCCGCCGCAGACAGTACAGGGGGCGGAGGTCATGAACGACTCTATCCACCGCCGGATCGCCTCGGAACGGGTCTGATGGTACCGCCGCCGGAGGTTCGGGATCACGCCCTCCCATTGCGTGTAGTACTCCCCCTTGCCGCGCTCGAAGTCATACCTGACCACGATCTCGTCGTCCGACCCGTGCAGGATCATCCGGCGCGCCGCCGCGGGGAGCCTCTCGTACGGCGCATCGAGCGAGAAGCCGTGCAGCTCGGCGAGCGCCTCGAGCCGCAGCCGCAGCCAGTTCGACTTGGGCGAGGCGGCCGCCGCGAGCGCTCCGCCGGCCACGCTCAGGGAGGGATCGGGGACGATCAGCTCCTCGGAGAAATCGTTCATCGTTCCCAGCCCGTGGCAGGCCGGGCAGGCGCCGTAGGGGGAGTTGAACGAGAAGAGCCGGGGAGAGACCTCCCCCAGCCCGCCGCCGCACCACGGGCAGGCGTACTCGAGCGAGTACAGGGCGCTCTGCCCCCCCTGCAGGACCATGACGACCCCGTCTCCGACGCGGGCAGCGGTCTCGACCGAGTCGGCGAGCCTTCGCTCCACCCCCGGTTTGACGGTGACGCGGTCGACGACGATCTCGATGTCGTGGGCCCTGCGGCGGTCGATCGGGCCTGTCTCGTCGATCGGCCGGGTCGCGCCGTCGATCCTCACCCGGGTGAATCCGTCGCCGGAGAGCCGGGCGAGCAGCGCCTTGTGCTCCCCCTTGCGCCCGCGCACCACCGGGGCGAGTATCTCGAGGCGTGCGCCTTCGCCCGCGGCGACCAGCCGGTCGACGATCTGCGCCGTCGTCTGGCGGCTGATCGGTCGGCCGCACCCGGGGCAGTGCGGATCGCCGGCGCGGGCGAACAGGACCCTGAGGTAGTCGTGTATCTCGGTGATCGTGCCGACCGTCGACCGCGGATTGCGCGAGGTGGTCTTCTGGTCTATCGAGATCGCCGGCGAGAGCCCCTCGATGCTGTCCACGTCGGGCTTCTCCATCTGCTCGAGGAACTGGCGCGCGTAGCTCGACAGCGATTCGACGTAGCGCCGCTGCCCCTCGGCGTAGATCGTGTCGAAGGCGAGCGAAGACTTCCCCGAGCCGCTCAGGCCGGTGATCACGACGAAGCGGCCGCGCGGGATACGGACGGTGACGTTCTTGAGGTTGTGTTCGCGCGCGCCCCTGACGACGAGGTCCTCACGAGCCATTCGGCCGCCTTTCCCGGCCTTCCGGCCCCTGCGGCCCCCCCGGTTCGAGACGGTCGAGCGATTTGCGGGCGAGCGAGCCCCAGTCGGACCCCTCGCCGTGCGACGAGACGATCTGTCGGTAGATCTCCTTCGCCTCGTCGAGCCGTCCGAGCCTCTCGTAGCATGAGGCCGCCTCGAGCTTCGAGGTCACCCCCCACATCCCGCCGGTGCGCAGGTACGGGACGCGGAGGAACTCGCGGATCGCCTCGTCGCAGCGGTCGAGGCTCTTCAGGGAGATCCCGGCCCAGTAGTGGGCGCGGCCCTTCTGCTCCTCCGTGGCGGCGACCGACGGGATGCGGCTGTAGACCTCCCACGCCAGTCCCGGATCCCCCGCCTGGCCGTAACAGAACCCGAGATTGAAGAGGACCTCGACGATGTCGTCCCGCCCCGGGTAGCGCTCGGTGATCTGCCGCCACACCTGCGCGGCTCGATCCCACTCCTCGAGCTCCTGCCGGATGCGGGCGAGGTTGGCCAGAGCCGCGTATGCGCGCTCCGGATCGGCCGAGGCCTCGGCGGCGAGCGCGTAGTTCGTCGCGGCGAGGTTGCGCTCCCCCGACGCGTAGTGCGCCGTGGCGAGCTTGAAATATACCTGGTCCTTCATCGGAGAGTCGGGGGCCTCGCGCAGGCACTGTTCGAGGCGCTCGATCGCCTGCCGGTGCCCGCCGCGCCTGATGTCGCACAGGGCCATCCGGTACAGCGCCTCCGCCGAGGCGGCGGTGCCGGGATACGTCTCGCGCAGCCAGGAGAGGACCTGGGCGGCCTCGTCGCACCGCCCGGCCTCCGTCGCCGCGCGCCCCCGGGCGAGCAGGGCGGCCGCGGCTCCCTGATCCCCGGGGCAGGCCTGGAGCAGCCGGTCGAGATCGCGCTGCCCCTTCGTCCCGTCGCCCGACTCGAACCACGCGCGGGAGCGGCCCGCGAGAATCCGGCAGGTGTCGGCGCCGGCCTGTCTGAGCGCCTCGTCGAACTGCGTGCGCGCCTCCTCCGCCCTGTCGAGGGCGAGCAGACCCTCGCCGAGCATCGTCAGGTTCTGATGAGTGCGCTCAAGGGAGACGAGCTCCTCGAAGAGGCGCACAGCCGCGGCCGCGTCCCCTCTCTCGAGCTCCCGGCGCCCGAGAAGGGCGAGCACCCGCGGACGCACCCCCGGCTGCAGATCGTCCCGTCCGGAGAGCGCGGCGAGGATCGAGTCGGAGCGCGCCGCCTCCCCCGCCATCCGCAGGGCCAGCGCACGGCGGTAGGCCGCCTCGTCCTCGAGCCCTGCGCGGGGATCGTGAGCGGCGACGGCGGCGTAATCGGCCGCGGCCGCGGAGTATTCGCGAAGGTAATATCGGCAGTCGCCGATACGGAGCCGGCATCGGGTCGCGAGTCCCGGGGGCGCCCCGGCGGCGAGGCAGCCGGTATACGCCTCGAGCGCAGGCCGGTATTCCGCGGCGGCGAAGCGCGTCTCGCCGAGATCGAACAGGACCGCTCCGGTCCGCCGGTCGTCCCGATACCGTTCGGCGAAGAGCGCGAAGTCGCGGGCGGCCCCGGCGGCGTCGCCCCGCATCCGGCGCAGGTACCCGCTGCGCAGCAGCGCCTCGCGGCGCAGCGGCGCGGGGGACTCGTTCGAGACGATGTGGCCGGCCACTGCGAGAGCGCTGTCGGCGGCCCACTGCCCCCCTGCGGAGGCCGCTTCGTAGAGGGCGTCGAGCTTGGCCCCGAGCTCCCACCAGT
>JAQVGR010000215.1 GCA_028696635.1 Candidatus Krumholzibacteriia bacterium
GCCGGTAGCGGCGAGGCGGGGGGGGACGGGGGCCGGCGGACGTCACCGATCCCGGCGCCAGTCGGCCAGCAGCCGCCGCACCTCTTCGTTCGCCGGGAGGATCTCGGGGGAGCGCTCCCAGTACCGCGGCGCGTCGGGCTCGCCGAGGCCGGCCGCGGCGAGCCCTCGGTTCTTCAGGAGAAACGCGGTGATCTCGGGGCGCGATGGCGAGGCGGCGTCGCGCGCGATCCCCACCTCGAGGATCTGTTTCGCCTCCGCGAAGCGCCCCTGTTCGAGCAGCAGCGCGCCGAGATTGTTGCAGGGCTGGGCCCATGAGGGATCGGACTCTATCGCGCGACGGTAGAACCGCTCGCCGGACCCTGGATCGCCGAGGTCCCACCGCACCGATCCCATGTTGTACAGGGAGGGGGCGTGCCGGGGGTTGATGTCGATGGCGATGCGCAACAGCGAATCGGCCTCATCGAGGGATCGCGCCTCGATCGCGACGACGGCGAGGTTGTTCCAGGGGATCTCCCACCGCCGGTCGGCGATGATCGCGTTGCGGTACTCGACCTGCGCGCCGGGCATGTCACCCGCGTCCTGACGCTCCTGCCCGAGCCGGTTGTGGGACTCGGCCGCTGCGCGGTCCCCACGCTCCCCACCGCCTCTCAGCATCAGACCGATCCCCGCCGAAACGATCACCAGGCCGGCGGCGAGCGGAACGAGCAGCCGCCTGGAAAGGCCGCGCCCGGCGGCGGGGCCGAGCGAATCGAGCAGCTCCGCGCGGAAGGATCCCGCGTCGGGATGCCGCCGGCCGGGATCCTTCTCGAGGGCCGTCTCGACCGCAGCGGCGATCTTCCCCGGCACGTCGACCGGGTGATCGGCCATCGGCCGGTGCCTCTCGTTGGCGATGCAGTACATCACCGCCATCGGATGCTCGCCGCGGAAGGGGAGTTCTCCGGTGAGCATCTCGTAGAGGATCGTCCCCATCGAGAAGATGTCGCTGCGGGGACCCGTGGCCGCGCCGGTCGCCTGCTCGGGCGACATGTAGTGGGCCGTCCCGAGCCCGGAGACGTCGATGGTGATCCGCGCCTCGGAGGAGACGTGCGCGATCCCGAAATCCATCAGGGTGATGCCGCCGCGAGGCCCTATCATCATGTTCTCGGGCTTGAGATCGCGGTGGACGATCCCCTCCTCGTGGAGCCGCTCGAGGGCGGAGAGGATGTCGGCAGCCCAGGACGACGCCTGTCTCCACTCGACGGGGCCCTCGTCGATCACCTCGCGCAGGGTCCTACCCTCGAGGAGCTCCATCGCCATGTAGAGGTTCCCGTCGGCCTCCCCGGCGGCGTATACGGTGACGATGTTGGGGTGATTGATCCTCGAGCACGCCCGTGCCTCCCGCAGGAACCGCTCCCGCCCTTCGGGGCCGACGATCGATCCCCGCAGGATCTTCAGGGCGACGCTTCGGTCGAGGGTCGGATCGCGCGCGAGATAGACTATCCCCATCCCGCCCTCGCCGAGGGTCCCCGTTATCTCGTACCCGGCGATGGTCTTCGGCTGCATCTTCGCGTCCGGGCCTTTCGGCGGGGTCGTCGGGCTGCGCTCACCGGCCGCCCATGATACGGCCGTATTCCTCCATCGCCTCGGCGGTACGTCCGGTCTCGGCGAGCAGGCGCGCGAGTATCGCGCGCATCTCGCGGGTGCCGCCGTCCCCCTCGAGGGCGCCGCGCATCTCGGCGATCGCCTCCTCGTTCAGACCGTGGCTGAAAAACGCGCTCGCCCGCAGGAAGTGGTATGTCGCCTCATTGCGGATCCCCGACGGATCGATGGCGGAGAGCTCCTCGTCGAGGGCCGCCGCATCGCCGGCCGGCAGGATCTCGAAGAAAGCGGCGGCGCTGCGGATCGGCGGGATGCGGAGCGGATCGGTCGTCTCGACCGTCCACGAGTAGGCGATCCCCGGCTGCAGCGCGGGGGAGCCGTCCGGGTAGGATATCGATCCCGATCCCCTGGCCGGCGCCTCGTGGATCACGCCGTCCTCCCCGTACAGAGTCAGCCGCAGGGGCTCGTCGAGGCCGGGCGCTTCCCACACGAACAGCGGGGGGCCGGGGCGGATCGAGGTATTGCACGGGGAGCGCAGAACGATCTGCGGGGCCTGGGGCGCCGAGCGGAGCGAGGCGAGGGAGCTGGTTCCGGCGGGATCTTTCAGGCGCAGCATGTTCTGCACCACCTCGAAGCTCTTTTTGCCGACCTCCACGCCTCCCGCCCTGCGCTCGCTCCCCGCTCCCTTGATCATCAGCCTCCCGTTCGCGCCGACCTGGAGCCAGGTCCCGTTCTCGAAATGGATCTCGGCCTCGGAGCCCCCGTCGGTGAGGACCTCGTCCCCGGCGTACAGCGCCATGCCGAACGACCCGGCGGTCCGGTCGCCCCCCGCCCGGGCCACGGTCACCTCGCCCGTGCAGGAGAGCAGGATGGCGGCGGGAACGTCGCCTTCGCCGGCCGCCGGGACGGGAGCGGCGGCCCAGAGCGCCGCGACGAGGATTGCGGCGGCGCAGCGCATGCGATCGGGTCTCATCGTATCGTTCTCCTTCCGGATCAGTGCAGCCGCTGGCGGGGCTGCTTCGGCTCGTCGCTGCTCCACAGCGGATGGTGCCACTCGACGCAGTACGCGATCTGGTCGAGATCGACCCGCAGCACCGCCCAGTCGAGATGCGGGTGTAGGTTCTTCGGATCGGAGAGCAGCGTCAGGTCGTCTATCGAGGCGGTATCGGCCTGCAGTCGGTCGAGCTCCTCGTCGTCGAGCGCCCGCGTGTCCCAGACCCGCAGGGCGAGCGACACCGAGTCCTCGGCCGCTTCCTGCACCGAGTGCACGAAGAACCAGTTCCCGTCGACGAGCGACAGCTCGAGGGTGAACGGCGGGATCACGCCGCGGCGCCTGCCGAGGAGCTTGAGAAAGGTATGCAGAGGGTCCCTGATCTTCTTCATGGCGGTTCGGGCCGCGACGCCGCCGGGCGCCGGCTTCTCCCACGGCCCGGAAACCAGCGTAGCGCCGCGGCCGTATATGAAGCAATCTATTTTTTGCGCGTCTTGCGCCGGACGGCCCCGTGCGGTACTATCGACGGACCGCGCCGCGACCCGGGCGCCGGGGCGGCGCGCCGTCAACCGTTTGCCAAGGGAGGAACCTCGCCATGCGTTCAGGGACCCGTCTCGCGGCGGCCGCAGCCGCGCTCGCGATCATCGCTGTTTACGCGCCGTCACGCGCCGCGGAGCGGCAGCGGCCGCTCCTGCATTTCCCGGACATCCACCGGGAGACCGTCGTCTTCGTCAGCGGGGAGGATATCTGGACCGCCCCCGCCGCCGGCGGGCAGGCCGTGCGCCTCACGCTTCACGACGGCGAGGAGCGGTTTCCGAAGTTCTCCCCCGACGGCTCGATGATCGCCTTCACCGGGGAGTATGACGGGAACGCCGACGTCTACGTGATGGACTCGCGCGGCGGCAACATCACGAGGGTCACCTGGCATCCCGGCTTCGACGAGGTCGTCGGCTGGCACCCCCTGAAGAACAAGATCATCTTCAGCTCGTCGCGAGGGGCGTGGAGCCGGTTCAGTCGCCTGTACCTGATCGCCCCCGACGGGACCGGTCTCGAGGAGCTGATCATGCACGAGGCGGTCCAGGGGAGCTTCTCCCCGGACGGCTCGGCGATCGCGTACAACCGCATCTCCCGCGAGAACCGCACGTGGAAGCGCTACCGCGGTGGCATGTCCCAGGATATCTACATCTTCGATTTCGCCGGGAACGCCGATTCGCGCCTGACCGACTTCCCGGGAACCGACCGCATCCCGATGTGGATAGGCGATCGCATCTATTTCAGCTCGGACCGCGACCGCGTGCTGAACATCTGGTATTACGACACAAACTCGAAAGAGTACGCGCAGGTCACCCGGCACGCCGAGTACGACGTGCGCCGGCCGAGCGAGGGGACCGGATCGATCGTCTACGAGCTCGGCGGAGACATCTGGCGGCTCGACACGGTCTCGGGCGAGGCGGCGAGGGTCGACATCGAGGTGGGGAGCGACGCCCCCGAGACGAGGCCGTATCTGAAGGATGTCTCGGATCTCGTGACCGACATCGACATATCCCCCTCGGGGAAGCGCGCGCTGATCTCGGCGCGCGGCGAGGTCTTCACCGTGCCGCTCGAGCACGGCCCGACGCGCAACCTCACCGCGAGCCCCGGATCGAGGGAGAAGGACGCCGTCTGGTCTCCGGACGGGACGCGCATCGCCTGGTTCTCCGACGCGAGCGGCGAGTACGAGATCTGGATCGCCCGGCCGGGGACGGGGAAGGATCCCGCGCGCCTGACCACCCATCGCGACGGGTATCGCCACACGCTCCGGTGGTCGCCCGACGGGAAGAAGCTCGCCTT
>JAQVGR010000216.1 GCA_028696635.1 Candidatus Krumholzibacteriia bacterium
CCTTCGCGATCTCGACCTGCTCCTCGTACGTCCCGTCATGAACGTAGAGGGTGCTCCCGCTGACGAGGTCGACCCCCTCCTGCACGCGGCCGGCGTAGCCGACCTGCGGGCTGAGTGCGGAGGCGTGCAGGACCGAGTAATCGCCCTGGAATCCCGGATCGACGCTCGTATCGGTGCCGGCGTCGAGCCACGGCGTGTAGTCGACGTCCCCCGAGACGA
Source organism: Candidatus Krumholzibacteriia bacterium (assembly GCA_028696635.1). GTDB lineage: Bacteria > Krumholzibacteriota > Krumholzibacteriia > Krumholzibacteriales > Krumholzibacteriaceae > JAQVGR01. The sequence goes on from JAQVGR010000216.1 coordinate 220, forward strand.
GTGCCGCTGGGGCGTTCGATCCGAGCCAGTTGGCCGAGGCGTCGACGGTGAGGTACCCGGCGTTCGACCGCACGGCGAGCGTGTTATCGAACAGGCCGTTGTACCGGGCGTCGACCGCGGTCAGCACGCCGGTGTCGCAGTCGGTCTCGCAGGTCCAGACCTCGATGCCGACATCGAATCCGGTGACGATGTTGCCGTTGATCGTCGCGTCGATATCGTCCGGTCCGTAGCCGCCGTCGACCTCGATCCCGTAGGTCGCCGTGTTGTCCGTGCCGGAGAACGCGACGACGTTGTCGATGATATCGACGTCGAGAACGGCGAGCGGCGCTCCGAGACGCGGCCTCGATGAGCCGAGCGGGAGTTCCTCCTCGCCGATCGGCGAGGGGACCGCATCGGGCGGATCGCAGCCGATGATCCCGAACGCGGAGACGCCGATCTTCTCTATCTCGAAATCGTTCCCCTCGATCGTCGCCGAGGCGTCATACTGGTAGACTCCGACGTGCGTGCCGGAGATCGTGTTCCCCGTGATCGAGAGGGGCGTCCAGTAGCTGAGAACGCTCGAGGCGACCCACTTCGTCGTGGCCGCCGTGTTGTCGTACCCGATCCCGGAGATCGTGTTGCCGGCAACGGTGCCGCTTCCGGCCGGCGCCCAGACCTGCACGCCGTTCTGCGCGGTGACGTCGGTCGCCCCGGCGCCGGTGATCGTGTTGCCCTGCACATCGACCGTCAGCGGGGTCGTGTCGCCGGCGTTCAGCGCCATCGCGTTCTTCTGGAACCCCGTGATCGTGCAGCCGTGCACGTCGATCGCGCGAGCCGCCAGGTCGTCGTTGTACGCGTAGACCGCGACCCCGTGCTGCGCCCCGCTGAACGGGGTGTCGCGCACGTCGAGGACCGAGCAGTCGTAGATCCCGCCGCCGGCGTTGCGGAATGCCACACCGACGAACCGGTAGTTGGCGTTCCCCCTGCCGGCGCCGTTCACCGTGAGGTCTCGGATCTCGGCATCCTCGGTGTCATGTACGTATACGATCGGGTAATTCGTTCCGAAGTAGAGCGGCAAGTCGACAGGCGAAAGGATCTCTGTCAGACCGGCCCCAGCTCCCTGCAGGACGAGGTCCTTGGCGATCTCGACCTGCTCTTCGTAGGTCCCGGGGGCGAGGTTGACCGTGCTTCCCGAGACGAGATCCACTCCCTCCTGGATGCGGCCGCCCGTGCCCGTCTGCGGGCTGTCGTCATCGACCCACAGCACGCTCCAGTCGGCCTGGAACCCCGGGTCGGCGCTGAGGTCTGTGCCGCTCGCAAGCCACGGGGTGAAGTCGAGGTTCGACCCGGCGGCCGCCGCCACGCCGGCGGGGGTTGCGTCCCCCCACCAGTTGGCCGAGCCGTCGATCGACGCGGAGAGCGAGCTGCGCGCTATCCCCATCCAGCCGTTGCCGGCGAGGTAGCAGCCGTTCACCGCGATGCCGGAGGCGCTTCCGCCCAGGTCATGATAGAAGAAGACGCCCGCGCGGCCGTTTCCGGAAACGTAGCACCTGTCGATCGTGACTCCGTCGATCGTGCATGTTCCTTCGGTTCCGAAGAGGAACCCGTCGAGCGAGTTCCCGGTGAGCGAGCATTCCTCGAAGACGAGGTTCGACGACGACGAAATGTATTCCCAGACCGAGACGCCGAAGCCCCCACCCGGTGCGCCGCCGTTGTTGCTCGCCGTGATCCCGGTGAAGGTCAGGTTTTGTGACGCGACGATATTGATTCCCTTCGCCGTGTTATGGCTGAAGGAACCTCCCGTTACCGTCAAACTCGTGGCGGTCGGCTGGTCTATATCGAACCCGATCCCGTGCGCGGGATCGACGGTGCCGTTGTACTCGAAGTCCGAATCGACGATGTTGAGGTCGCTCAGCGTGCCGCGCGCGCTGAACCCCCACGCCCCCGCGTGATGGACGTCGCAGTCCTCGACGAGGGCGTAGGTGTACGTGGCGCTCGCGAAGTGGAGGTTCCGGCCCTCCGCGTAGGCGATCTCCACGTCGCGCAGGATGATGCTGGCGAAGGTCCCGCCCGTTTCGCCGACGATGACCGCCCACCCGGCGGAGTAGGTGTTCTCCGCCCGCTTGGTGAAGGCGATCCCCTCGACCAGCACCGTGCCGGTGGCGTCGGGAAGGATCTCCACGCCGTGCTGGAGACCGCTCAGCTCGACGATCGTCGAGCCCGAGCCGGCGCCGACGAGACTGATGCTTTTTGAAATCGATATGTCCCGCCAGCCCCCCAGGCTCTCCCGGTAGGTCCCCGCCGCCACCTGGACGACGTCGCCGGGGACGGCGGCGTCGATCGCAGACTGGATCGTCGGGTACTCCGTGCTGGGAACGTTCAGTGTGGCCGCCATCGATCCCCCGGCGAGCAGGAGCAAGCCGAGCAGACCGATCGCGGAAATAGTTGCGAGTTTTCTCATGTCCCCCTCCGAACTGTTGAGATGAACCAATGTTCGGTGAAATACGAAGCGCTGCTGCTGTTACGGCGGCAGTCCGTGCATCAGAGACCTCCTCCCGTTTCGTTTTCGGAGAGCGCGTGTTCCGGCGCGCGGCGCGGGCGCTAGAGCCCCGCCGTCGCGCGATTCTGCTGGCATGTCTTATGGGATCTCGAAGACAGCGGCTCCCCCCCGTTCGCTACAGAAACGATCATAGCGTTTCCTGGAATGGCGTGAGTAGTTTACACCAGGCGGGCGGCGGATGTCAAGGATCGGTTACGTCTTTCTCGGCGACGACGACGATGTCGTCTCCGAGCATACGCAGCAGGGGCAGGGCGCTCCAGATCCGCTCCTTGAGACGGTAGCGCCCCGGATCGCCCCGGAGCAGGAACGCGGGGCAGAAGAAGGCGCTGCCGGAAAGTCCCGCGATGCGCATCCCCGACCCGCGGATCATGCGCCGGCAGTCCTGCGCGGAGAAGTCCCAGTGATATGTCGCCGCGGTGTGCCAGGTGTTCGCGTGCACCGTTTTCTTCTGGAGGACCCGGTCAGTCAGCAGGCTCGCCGCGAGGACGATCAGGTGGAGCGGGTTGAGGTTCCTGATCCGGTGCGCGTTGGGGCTCTGTATCATCAGCCGTCCGCCGGGGGCGAGGACGCGGGCGAACTCGGCGACAGCCGCCGCCGGCTCTGCGAGGTGCTCGAGGGTCTCGGTGCAGAAGAGAAAGCCGGCGCTTCCTCCGAGCAGGGGGAGCTCCGCGGCATCGGCCTGCACGGCGGCCCCGCCGGGGACGCGCCGGTTGAAACGCCTCAGGAGGTCGGCGCTGATGTCGATCCCGACGGGGAGCGAGCCCTCCCCGATCCCGAAATCGGCGAATGCCCTGCCGTCGTTCGCCCCCACGTCGACCGTCACCGCGGGGGGCGGCGAGATCCGGCGGTACTCCGCCAGAATCGCCCGGTACCGCTCGTCGTCCGGGGATATGCCCGGCGCCGGCTCGGCGCCGGAGAAGCGCTTTTCGCCCTCCGATCCCCCGGCCCGCTCTCCCCACGGTATTGCGGAGGCGAGCCGGACCCAGTCGTCCATCGTCGGCGCACGCCGCCCCTCGCGCTCGTAGAGACGGTCGACCGCCTCGTAATCGGCGGCGGTCCGGAGCCTCGCGGGGGCGGCTTCAAAGCGGCGCAGCGCCCGCCCCCGCCGGACCCGGAAGACGATCCAGTCGCAGAGGAAGACGGCCAGGGCCGCGCCCCAGAGGACGGGGAAGCGGAGCGCCAGCCCGGCGGCGAGAGCGATCCAAACGAGGGCGTGCCCTTTCCAAGAGGGTATCATCCCCCGGTCGATCGCCCGCATCTCGGCGATCGTCGCGGCCGCCTCCGCCTCGCTCTTGAGCCGTATCCGTTCCCGTTCGGCCATGTCCGGGAGCGATCCTCGCGCATCCCCGCCCTGCGTGTCCACGGATAAAAAGAGCCGGGGGCCGGCGCTGCGCCGGCCCCCGTGATATCGGGAGGTCAGGGATACCGTCGATCGCCCTACCTGTGCAGGGTCTTGATCCCGCCCCAGGTGGTCTCCTCGGTCCCCACGTAGCACGAGATGCTCGCCATGATGCAGCAGGCATCGAACAGCTCGCCGGTGGTCCCGCAGATGAACGGCGGGTAGTCGGCGGGCATCGGTCCGGTGTAGCCGTCCCAGACGCGCATCGCGTTGGCGACCACGAACTCGAGATAGCAGCA
>JAQVGR010000217.1 GCA_028696635.1 Candidatus Krumholzibacteriia bacterium
CGCCCACCTGAGCTGCCACGACGGGGACCGGGTGGTGCCCGGCGACATGATCTGCCGCATCCCGAAGGAGATCACCAAGACGCGCGACATCACCGGCGGCCTGCCGCGGGTGGCCGAGCTGTTCGAGGTGCGCAAGCCGAAGGAGGCGGCCGTGGTCTCCGAGATCGACGGCATCGTCGAGTTCGGCCCCGTCACCAAGGGCATGCGCAAGATCAACGTCGTCAACGAGAGCGGCGACCGGCGCTCCTACCTCGTGCCTCAGGGGAAGCACCTGAGCGTCTACGAGGGGGACAAGATCGAGGCGGGGGACAACCTCACCGAGGGCCCGGTCAATCCGTTCGACATCCTCAGCATCAAGGGCGTCAACGCCGCGCAGAACTACCTCGTCAACGAGATCCAGGAGGTCTACCGTCTCCAGGGCGTCACCATCAACGACAAGCACATCGAGGTGATCGTCCGGCAGATGCTCCAGAAGGTCGTCGTCGAGGACGGCGGCGGGACGAAGTTCCTCGAGGGCGACATCATCAGCAAGGCGGAGTTCCGCACGGAGAACGAGCGGACGATGTCGGAGGGAGGCAGCCCCGCCACCTTCAAGCCGCTCCTGCTGGGGATCACCAAGGCCTCTCTCAACACGGAGAGCTTCATATCGGCGGCCAGCTTCCAGGAGACGACCCGCGTGCTGACGGAGGCCGCGGTACTGGGAAAGGTCGACGAGCTGCAGGGCCTCAAGGAGAACGTCGTGATGGGGCACCTGATCCCCGCGGGAACGGGCTTGCACAAGTACAGCGAGATCAGGGTCGCCCACGAGATAGACGAGAGCAGGCTGATAGACCAGGACATCGACGAGGAAGAGCTCGCCGGGCTGGTCGAGAGGGTCAAGGGGGAGGCCTCCTGACCCGCGGCGAGACTTCGCCGCGGCGGACCCGAAAACCTGTCATTTATTTGCTTGACAGGGAGATATCAGGGTGTTAATTTGCTCATCTGCGCTCTGATTCCGCTGGTCGGGGCAAGGCAGGGCAGGAATGTATTTTCAGCGGGGCGGAAAGGTGTAACGTGCCTACTATCAACCAGTTGGTGAGAAAGGGCCGCAGGGCCCAGACGAAGAAGACGAGCGCGCCCGCGCTGCAGTCGTGCCCCCAGAAGCGGGGGGTCTGCACGCGCGTCTACACCTCGACGCCGAAGAAGCCCAATTCGGCCATCCGCAAGGTGGCCCGCGTGAAGCTGACCAACGGGTTCGAAGTCACCGCGTACATACCCGGCGAGGGGCACAACCTTCAGGAGCACTCGATCGTGCTGGTCAGGGGCGGTCGCGTGAAGGACCTCCCCGGGGTCAGGTACCATATCATCCGGGGGGCGCTCGATACGAGCGGCGTCGACGGCAGGTCCAAGCGCCGCTCCAAGTACGGGGTCAAGCGACCCAAGAAGGCCGCCTCGTAACAGGCAAGGAGCCGATTCGATGCCTCGCAGACGGGAAGTCATAAAGCGGGAGATCTCTCCCGACCCCAAGTACGGCGACGTGCTGCTGGCGCGTTTCATCAACTACGTCATGCGCCGGGGGAAGAAGAGCACCGCCGAGTGCATCGTGTACGATGCGATAGATATCATGGAAGAGAAGACGGGGCAGAACGGGCTCGAGGTCCTCAAGCGGGCCATCGAGAACGTGAAGCCGGTCCTCGAGGTCACCTCCCGGCGAGTCGGCGGGGCGACCTACCAGGTCCCGATCGAAGTCCGGCCCAACCGCAGGCTCGCTCTCGCGATGCGCTGGATCATCGGGTATTCCAAGGACCGGCACGAGCGCACCATGGCCGAAAAGCTCGCGGCGGAGCTCCTCAACGCCTTCAACAAGGAAGGCCCTTCGATCAAGAAGCGCGAGGACACCCACCGCATGGCGGAGGCCAACAAGGCGTTCGCGCATTACCGCTGGTAATGGAGTGTCCCGGGTTACTGCTGACCCGGGATGCTTTTATATAGATGACGGGTTGTTGGGTGGAGTCCATGCCGGGGCCCCGAGTTGCAATGGGGCCCGAGGCGGGAAACGAGGGAAAGACTGAATGACACTCAGGCAGCTTTGCTATAGCAGCAGAATTCGCCGCAGAGCCCTCTGATCCCTCGGATCTTCCGGTCCGGGGGGGAACGGCAGGGCCCCCGGCGCCGGAGAGATTCGATGGCACGCGATTACCCTCTCGAACAGACTCGCAATATCGGCATCGCCGCGCATATCGATGCCGGCAAGACGACCGTGACCGAACGGATACTGTTCTATTCGGGCAAGGTCCACCGGATGGGCGAGGTGCATGAGGGGAGCACGGTCATGGACTGGATGGAGCAGGAGCGCGAGCGGGGGATCACGATAACCTCCGCGGCGACGACCTGCCACTGGAAGGACCACCGCATCAATATCATCGACACCCCCGGCCACGTCGATTTCACCGTCGAGGTCGAACGGAGCCTGCGGGTTCTCGACGGCGTGATCGCCGTCTTCTGCGGAGTCGGCGGCGTCGAGCCGCAGTCGGAGACGGTGTGGCGGCAGGCGGACCGGTACCATATACCGCGCCTCGCCTTCGTCAACAAGATGGACCGGACGGGATCGGATTTCATGAACGCGGTGCGCATGATGCGTTCGCGTCTCGGCGCGAACGCCATCCCGATCCAGCTGCCGATCGGCTCGGGCGATTCGTTCCGCGGTCTGATAGACCTGATAGGCATGAAAGCGGTCTTCTACGACGAGGACAGCCTCGGCGTCAAGTTCAACGAGCGGGAGATCCCCGGCGAGATGCTCCCGCAGTCCCTGCGCTCCCGCGAGGAGCTCCTCGGCGCGCTGGCCGACTACGACGAGCAGATAATGCACCACGTCGTCGACGGCTCCCCGGTGAGCGAGGAGACCATACGGAAGGCGCTGCGGCGCGCGGTCATCGAGGTGGCGGTCGTGCCGGTGCTCTGCGGCTCGGCCTTCAGGAACAAGGGGGTGCAGCGGCTGCTCGACGCGGTGGTCGCGTACCTCCCGAACCCGCTCGACGTGCCGCCGGTGACCGGCGTCAACCCGTTCAACAAGCGGGAGGAGACGCGCGAGGCCGATCCCGATGCGCCGTTCACGGCGCTGGTGTTCAAGGTGGCCACCGACCCGTACGTGGGCAGGCTGCATTTCATACGGGTCTACAGCGGCACACTCGAGAGCGGCTCGTACGCGGTCAACGCCTCGAACCGGAAGAAGGAACGCGTCGGAAGGATCCTGCTGATGCACGCGAACAAGCGCGAGGACCTCGAAGAGATCTCCGCCGGCGACATCGTCGCCGTGGTGGGGCTGAAGCATTCCGTCACGGGGGACTCGCTCTGCGATCCGCGGCATCCGCTGCAGCTCGAGAGCATGGATTTCCCCGAGCCGGTCATCTCGGTCGCGATAGAGCCAAAGACGCGCGCCGACGAGGAAAAGCTCTCCGAGGCCCTGAGCCGGCTCGCCGAGGAGGACCCGACCTTCGTCGTCCGCTTCGACCAGGAGACGGGGCAGACGCTGATCTCTGGGATGGGCGAGCTCCATCTCGAGATCCTCGTCGACCGGATGCTGCGCGAGTTCAGGGTCGGCGCAAGCGTCGGCAGGCCCCAGGTCGCCTACCGCGAGACGATCTCGGAGGAGGTCAGGGCCGAGGGGCGGTTCATCCGCCAGAGCGGCGGCCGCGGCCAGTACGGGCACGTGATTATCGAGATGGAGCCGAACCCCGGCGGCGGATTCGTCTTCGAGAACCGCATCGTCGGGGGCGTGGTGCCGAAGCATTTCGTCCCGTACGTCGAGGACGGGATCCGCGAGTCGATGAGCAGCGGTCCCGTGAACGGGTGCCCCGTCGTCGACGTCCGGGTCGCCCTCATCGACGGCTCGTATCACGAGGTCGATTCGAGCGACCTGGCCTTCCGCATCGCCGGCGGGCAGGCGTTCTCCGACGGCGTCCGCAGGGCCGGGCCGGTGCTGCTCGAGCCGACGATGGACGTGGAGGTCGTCGTTCCGACCGAGTACGTCGGCGACGTGATCGCCGACATCAATATGCGCAGGGGAAAGATCGAGGGGATGCATCAGCGCGCCGACGCGCATGTCGTGGATGCGCGGGCACCCCTCGCGGATATGTTCGGGTATGCGACCGCCCTGCGGTCCCTGACCCAGGGGCGGGCGATCTACAGCATGCAGTTCTCGCATTATTCCCGCGTGCCCGAGGAGATGGTCGCTCAGCTGCAGGGACGGGCGCGGGGCCTGGCCTGACAGAAGGAGGAAGCCTGATGGCCAAGGAGAAGTTCGAGAGGACGAAGCCGCACGTGAACGTGGGCACGATCGGACACATCGATCACGGGAAGACGACGCTGACGAGCGCGATCACGAAGGTGATGGCGAAGAAGGGTCTGGCGA
>JAQVGR010000218.1 GCA_028696635.1 Candidatus Krumholzibacteriia bacterium
CACGGCGTCTATGATCCCGCGCAGCCGGCCGCCGACCTCGCGCAGCGCCTCCCCGGGACCGGCGAACGAGCGGCCCCTGAGCCCCTCGATCACCTGCTCGGTCGCCTCCACCCCGAGGTCGGCGCCGTAGAGGATCGACTCGAGCTCTTCGATCGCATCGGCGTCGAGCCCGCCGCGCGAGACGAGCGCCTGCAGCGGGCGCAGCAGCCGCTCCCTGGTCCTTCGCAGGCCGTCGAAGATCCGTCTCACGGGGGATCCCCTCAGTTGGACGAGACGCCCGCCTCCGCCATCTCGCGCTTCGCGGCGGCGGCCGGGCGCTTGCGCGCGAGGACGTCCTCGATCTCGGTCAGGTCGACCGAGACGATCCTCGAGACGCCCTTCTCCTCCATGGTGACGCCGAAGAGCCGGTCGGCCGCCTCCATCGTCCGCTTGTTGTGCGTGATGATGATGAACTGCGTGTCCGCGGAGAACTTCTTCAGCATTCGGATGAACCGGCGCACGTTCGAGTCGTCGAGTGGGGCGTCGATCTCGTCGAAGATGCAGAACGGGCTCGGCTTCGTCTGGTACAGGGCGAACAGGAGCGCCATTGCCGTCAGGGCCCGCTCGCCGCCGGAGACCAGCGATATGTCCTGGACGCGCTTCCCCTTCGGCCGCGCCCTGATGATGATCTCCGCCTCGAGCGGATCGCTCCCCTCGCCGAGCTCCAGATCGGCCTCGCCCCCCTCGAACAGGACCGTGAATATCTCGCCGAAGTTCTTCTTCACTGCGGTGAATGTGTCGAGGAAGAGCCTGCGGGCCCGCTTGTTGATCGTGCGTATCGCCTCCTCGAGCTCCTCCTTCGCCTTGACGAGGTCGCCGCGCTGACCCTCGAGGAACTCGAGCCGCTGGCTCTTCTCGTCGTACTCCTCCACCGCGGCGAGGTTGACCGGGCCGAGCGACTCGAGCTTGCGCTTCTCGTTCTCGAGCATCTCGGGGGTCACCGCCGCCTCCTCCCCGGAGAGAGGCGTCTCGAGGCCGTCGAGCCAGCAGGAGAGGTCCTCTCCGTGCTGTTCGCGCGCGCGCTCGACCAGATCGTGCATGCGTGTATCTATCGAGGAGAGCCTCACGCGCCCCTCGTTCACCCGCTCGAAGATCCGCTCGCGCTCCTGCGCGCGTTTCTTCAGGTCTCCCTCGAGCGCGGCGATCCGTTCGCGCAGCCCCTCGAGCTCGGCGCGCAGCGACTCGGCGTCCTTCTCGCAGGCCTGCTCCTGCGCGAGCAGGCCGCCGACCCCCGCGCGCTCCTCCGCGATCGCGCGCTCGAACCGCGCGAGCTCCTCCCTCGAGGAGCCGGCCTCGACGCTCCGCTGCTCGACGATGGCGCGGAACTGCCGCTCCATCTCGCCGAGCCCGCGCAGCTCCTCGCCCAGCCGGTCGAGCCCCCCCTGGAGCGAGGCGATGCGGACCTTCTTCTCGGTGAGCAGCGAATCGAGCTCGTCGCGCCTGCGCCGCAGGGCCGAGAGCTCCGCCTCGATCCGCCCCGTATCGGACATGTCGCCGGTCTCCTCATGCATCGAGAGCGACAGGCGCGCCTCCTCGAGCCGGGAGAGCGCCTCCACCCGCGCCCCCTCGAGCTCGTCGAACGAGCGCATCAGCAGCGACGTCTTCTCGCGCCGCGTGATGTGCTCGCGCTCGATCTCCTGGAACTCGTCGCGGCGCCGTGCGAGTTCCTCGCGCGCGTCGGCCTGCTCGCCGGCGAGCTCGGCCAGGCGCCTGATAATCGCTTCCTTCTCGCTTCGCAGGATGCCGCACGCCTCCTCGAGCTCCTGCGTCCTGATCCCGATCTCGGCGATGCGGCCGGCGAGCCGTTCGATCTCCCCGCCGCGCCCGAAGATCGACACCTCCTCGCCGGAGGGCCCCGCGTAGTAGACCCCCGTGCCGCGGCACCAGTAGATCCCCGAAACGGTGACGGCGCTCGCCCCGGCGCCGTCCCGGGAGCCTATGAACGAGAGCGCGTGCTCGAGATCGTCGAAGAGGAAGACCCCCTCGAGCAGCCGTCGCACGGCGCCCGATGCCGCTTCGGGGGCCTCGACCACGTCGGCGAGCGGCGCGATCATGCCCGGCGCGCTCACACGCTCCGCGCGGCCGCTCTCCCACGCCGGCTCGTCGACGATCAGGCGCGCGCTGCCGCGGTTCTCCCGCGAGAGGCCGCTCACCAGGTCGACGGCGCCCCCGATCCCGTCGACGACGATCCCGTCCATCATCCCGCCGAGGACCGCCTCGAGGGCGCGGCTGTACTCCGGGGCGGTCCTGATCATCTCGGCCAGCGCGCCGCGCACGCGCGGGTCCCCCGTGCGCAGCACGTGCCGCGCGCCGGCGGGATATCCCTCGAAATCCTCCCGCATGCGGACGAACAGGTCGTGCCTGCTCCGGAGACCGGCCGTCTCCGCGCGCAGGCCGCCGAGGAGCTCATCGCGCTCGCCGAGCTCGCGCTCGATCTCGCGCAGCCGCCGTGTCGCCTCGTCGCGCTCGTTCTCGTTCGACGAGAGCCGCTTCTGCGCCTCGCCGAGCGCCTCCTCGCGGGCGGCGCGCTCGCCGGCGGTCCGGGCCGATTCGGTCTCCGCCGAGACGATCCGCTCGCGCAGCGTCCGGGCGCGTTCGTCGAGATCGGCGATGACCTTCTCGAAGTGCTCGACGGTGCTGCGCACCCGCGCCTGGTCCTGGATGAAGTCGAGCTGGGTCTGCTTGAGGTCGATCAGCTCGGTCTGGAGCCGGTCCATCTTGACGCGGACCTCTTCGAAGAGACCGCCGAGCCGGCGGATCTCCTCCTGCTCGCCCTCTATCGTCTCGCCGGTGGCGCCGAGCTCGGTTCTGACGCCCTCGGCGCGCTCGCCTATCCGCGCCAGACGCGAGCGCGCCTCCTCGATCTCGCGGCCGGCGCGCTCGATCGTGCGCTGCGCCTCTCCCATCCGCTCGCTGGCCTGTATGATCCGCTCCTCCGAGGCCTGTATCGTCCTGCGCACGTCGTAGCGCCTGTTCTGCGCCTCGGTATATCTCTTCTCGAGCTCGACGAGCCGGATCTTCTCATCGGAGACGGCCCGCTCGCTCTCCTCGAGGGAGAGATCGTCGCGGCGGGTCGCCTCGAGCGCGATCGCGAGATCCGACTCGGCCTCGCGCTTGGAGGCGAGGTGCTCCGAGAGACTCTTCTTCAGCATGACGATCCCGTACGACCTGATCCGCTCGCTGATCCGGCGATACCGCTTGGTCTTGCCGACCTGGTACCGAAGCGACCGGACGTTCGTCCCCAGCTCCTCGATGATGTCGTCGAGCCGCAGCAGATCGTTCTCCGTCAGCTTGAGCTTGCGCTGCGCCTCCTCGCGCCTCATGCGGTACTTGACGATGCCCGCCGCTTCCTCGAACATCTGCCGCCGCTCGCCGTGGGAGTCGTTGAGAACGAAGTCTATCATCTCCTGCTCGATGACCGCGTACGAGTGGCTGCCGGTGCCGGTGTCGGCGAAGAGCTCCCTGATGTCCTTCAGACGGCACGGCGCCTTGTTGATGAAGTACTCGCTGATCCCGCTGCGGTACACCTTGCGGGTGATCGTGATCTCGGAGTAGTCGAGCGGGAACACGCCCCGCTCGTTGTTCACGGTCATGTTGACGAGGGCATAGCCGGTCGGCTTGTGAACCTCGGTCCCGTTGAATATGACGTTCTCCATCTTGGCGCTGCGGAGCTGCCGGGCGCTCTGCTCCCCGAGAACCCACCGGACCGCGTCGACGATGTTCGTCTTGCCGCACCCGTTCGGGCCGAGGATGCACGTGATGCCGCCCCTCAATTCGAGTGTGACGGGGTTCATGAACGATTTGAACCCTACGAGCTCCAGTCTGGAAAGGCTCACCCTGCACCTCCGCGGGCTGCGTTGCGTGTCATCTGTCCTTCACGGTCACGATCTGCGCGTACCCTATCCTCGGGAGCGCGAGCAGCGCCACCCTGGCTGCGTTCGCCTCCTCCCTCGTGCGGTATTCCCCGACGAGGACGCGGTACCAGGTCACTCCCTTCACGTCGGCTTCCCGGATCGAGGCGACGTACCCGTGCTTCTCCAGGTAGTCGGTCTCCCGCCCGGCGCGCTGCGTCTCGCGGAACGAGGCGACATGGACGGCGAAGTGCGATCCCGCCGGGGCGGGGGTCGCCGTCTCGGGCGTCTTCTCCGGCTGTGCCCCCGCAGCCTGATCCTGCGTCTGGGCGGGCTGCGTCCGGGAAACCGCCCCCGTCTGTCCAGCAGCCGGATCCTGCTGTCTCGCGTCAGCATCCGGACCTTTCGCGGCGGGCTCCGGCCCTCCGGCCTCCGGCCGGGTCCGGATCGCCCCGCTGCCGGCCGCCTCAACGACGGCC
>JAQVGR010000219.1 GCA_028696635.1 Candidatus Krumholzibacteriia bacterium
AAAGGAACGACCATGCCTTTGAAGGTACGAAAGCCCGCAGTCGCCGGGCAGTTCTACGCCGCCGATCCGGCGTCACTCCGCGCACAGATCAGTGAGCTTCTCGACGGATCGCAGGTCTGCCGGCCCCCGGGAGAGATCATCGCGCTGATCTGCCCGCACGCGGGATACATCTACTCGGGCGGCGTCGCCGCCGCGGGATACTCGCTTATCAGCGGTGGCCCGTACGAGACAGTCGTCGTCATCGCGCCCTGCCACGTCGACTTCTTCGGGTACAGCTCCGTCTATGACGGCGACGCGTACGAGACTCCTCTCGGGCGGATACCGGTGGATCGCGAGCTCGCATCGAGGATCGCCGGCGGCGGCCTGATCCGGCTCGGCGGCGCCGGGCACGAGCTCGGCCGGGGGGGCAGAGGAGAGCACTCGCTCGAGGTGCAGCTGCCGTTCCTGCAGGTCGCCATCGGGGAGTTCCGGCTCGTACCGATCGTGATGGGCGACCAGTCGGCGCCCGCAATAGAGGCGCTCGGAGCCTCCCTCGCCCGCGAGCTCAAAGGCGCGCGCGCGCTGATAGTGGCGAGCACCGATCTATCCCACTTCCATGACGATCGCTCGGCCCGATCGCTCGACGGCGTTTTCATGGAGAACATCTCGTCGTTCGACGTCGAAGGGCTGCGCGAGGCCCTCGCCCAAGGAAGCACCGAGGCATGCGGCGGAGGGCCGGCGGCTGCTGCGTTGATAGCCGCCGCGGGGCTCGGAGCCGACCGGTGCTCGATCCTGCGCTACGCGACATCGGGCGATGTCTCGGGGGACCGGGGAAACGTCGTAGGGTATGTGTCGGCGGCGATCACCCGCCCCTCCCCCGATGGAGAAGGCACCGAAAGGTCCCCCGGCGAATCCGCCGGCTTGTCTGCCCGAGACGGGAGCAGCGGGCAGGATGTTCCCCGCGAGGCGCGCATCTTTCTCCTGCGTCTTGCGAGGTCCGTCATCCGCTCCGAGCTCGGTCTCGACGCCGCGCCTCCCCCGCAGCCCGAGTCGCGGGTCCTCGGCGAGAAACGCGGCGGTTTCGTCACGCTCAAGAGACGGGGGCAGCTTCGCGGGTGTATAGGATACATAGAGGCGATCAAACCTCTCGCCGAGACGGTCGAGGAGATGGCGCGTGCCGCCGCCTTCAGAGACACGCGCTTCCGCCCCGTCACGGCGAGGGAAATCGACGACATCGAGATAGAGATATCGGTGCTCGGGCCGGTCGAGACGATCGACGATCCCGGAGCGGTCGATGTCGGCAGGCACGGGATCATCATCTCCGCCGAAGGGCATCGCGGGCTGCTGCTCCCCCAGGTCGCCGCCGAATGGGGCTGGGACCGCGAGACCTTCCTCGACCAGACATGCGTCAAGGCCGGGCTCCCGCCGAACCGCTGGAGAGGCCCCGGGGTGACGATAGAGGTTTTCAGCGCGGAGATCTTCTCGGAGAAGGAGCTCGGGCTCCGCTGATCCCCCTCCCCCGCGCACCGATCATCCCGACGTGCGAGGACCGAGCGCGAGAGCCGCCATGCCGTTGAGCGCCGCGATGAAGACGGCCGTCCATGCCGTTCCGGCGAGCGGTATCATGAGGGCCCCGCCGATCAGCGCGCCGGCGACCGCTCCGAAGAGATCCCACGCATAGTAGACGGCCGGCGATTTGTCGTGCCGCTTCGAGTACGCCGCGCCGACGACGGTGCGGTAATAGACGCCGGCGAGACACCCGGCCAGCGCGGGCAGGGCGAGGAAGCCGGCGATGCCTGAAGCCGGCGATATCGATCCTTCGGAGGCGACCCGCAGCCAGAGCGGTACGGCGATCGCGAGGACGACGAATCCCGCATGCACGGCGCCGAGGACGGCGCGTGGACTGGAACCCTCCCGGCCGATCGCGGCGCCGGCCGCCGCTCCCGCCATGAACAGAGCCGTCATCACGATAAAGGCGTGGTACAGCAGCCCGGAATAGGACTGGAATGCGAGCATCACTGTCAGCTGCAGAAGCATGGCGCTCATGCCGACCGAGAAAACCGCCGCGCGCGCCACGGCCTTCCTGCGGGCGACGATGAAAGCCGCAGCGAGGAGCGCGAGCGCAGCCGCCGGCGGCAGGTACGGGGGTATCCCTGCCATGCCGCGGGGCGGACGGGGGCCGCCGGCGCGCGCCCCCTCGAGGGCGAGCTCGAGCGTAACGAGCAGGGGATGAGCGTCGGAGTTGTGCGCCGAAGCACTCGCCCGCGAAAGGCTATCGCGAAGGTGCCGCAGGCGCCCGGGCGAGCAGCGGTGCGCAAGATCCGCGGACTGCAGGTAGCGCATCGTCATTCCCCTGCCTCTCAGACGCTCCGGTATCCCTTCGAGATCGATCGGCTGGTCGGAGGCGAGAATCCGCGCCGTGACGCCCGGCAGGATGCGCACATGGGCGAAGACCCGGCCGAGGGTCCGCTCGATCATGGCGAGCGTCTCGACGAGCTCGGAGGAGAGGAAATTCTCCGATGAGGGATGGGAGATCGCGAGTACGCCGCCGGGGGCGAGCGCCGTCCGCGCTGCGCGGAAGAATTCCTCGGTATAGTAGCGGTTCCAGCGCAGTGTCGCCGGCGGAGGCGCGGAGACTATGATCGCGTCGTACGATCCTCCGCGACGCGAAATATGCCAGCGTCCGTCGCCCGCGATCCCTCTGATCCGCGGGCCGGCGGTCTCCCCCCCGCCGGAGGGGACCGAAGTCGAGGGGGCGCCGAGATCCGCCACGAGAGAGGCGAGCCCCGGATCGAGCTCGATCCAGTCGATCCGCTCCACGCCCGGGTGCCGCAGCGCCTCCTCGAGCCCTCCTCCGACCGCACCCCCTATGAGCAGGATCGATCGCGGAGCGGGATGGGCGAGCAGCGGGACATGGATCGCCTCCTCCTCGAGCCCCGTCGGAGGGATCGTTGCGATCCTGGACGATCCCGAATATATCGAGACCGTCTCCCGGTCCCGCACCGCCGCGAGATCTCCGTGCCGCGAAGGCTCGATTCGCTCGATCGCGTATCCCCTCGCGATCATCGACATCGTCGAGCGATCGAGCGACGGCGTCAGGACCACCGCGACGGCTGCCACCGCCGCCGCAGCGCTCAGGACGGCAGCGCGGCGGGCCATTGCCGCTGCGGCTGTCGCGGCGCCCACTGCGATCGCCACGGCAACGGCGGATTCCACCTGGGTGAGCAGCGAAGCGACGAGAAGCGGAAACAGCGCTGCGCCGGCCGCCGCCCCCCCAGCCTCGAGGGCGTAGGCGGATATGATCCCGCGTCGCATCTCTGCGGGGTGCGCGGCAGCGCTCGCCGCGTTGTAGAACATCCCGTAGACGATCGCGAACGGCGCCGGCGCCAGCAGGCAGCAGGAGATTGAATACGCGAAGGGAACGGTCGCTCCGATCGGCCACCCGCCGGCCGCCCGCGCGAGACGGATCAGGATCACCGTGGCGGGAACGAGCCCCGCGGCGGCGAACGCCAGCCTCCTCAGCAACCGGTCCGTCCGATCGGGGCCCCCCGCTCCGAAGCGCCCGCCGAACAGCCCTCCCGCTCCGGTCCAGAAGAGCCACGCGGCGACGATGAGACCGAGCAGCAGCTCCGTCCCGGCGATCATGGAGAGTGTCTCGCGAACGACGAGCGCCTGCGCGCACGCGGCGCAGAAGCCGAGCGCAGCCGTGAGGATCCTCGTTGCCCGTGGAGCGTCCATGAACAGGACCGATCAACCGCTGTAGTAATCGTCCTCGAACACCGTCTTGAAATCGTAGACGCCGTCGAAATCATCCAGGGAATCGCCGCTGGCGGCCTCGAGGAGCCCGGCTCGTATCAGGGAAAAGATGATATGTCCGAGGTCGAGCGTCGTGAAAACCCCCCAGTGATTGAGGACCTCCTTGGCCATCGGTCCGAACTGGCGGGTCGTGATATCCCGGACTCCTTCGAGGAGTTCCTCCCCTGATATATGGCGCCGCTCGCCGATCCCTGTCAGCGTCGACTCGACGGCCGAGAGCACGAACTCGTACGCGTACTCGCTGTATCTCGAATCGGCCTCGGCAGCCGCTCTGATAGCACTCGACGTGTCGTTGTCGAAAATCATTGTCGCCCGTCCCCCACGGCTCCCTGGATCGAATGCTCAGCTCTTGACTATCAGCGTTCCGCGTTCCCATGCCGGATCGGTCCGGGGCCAGTCGACGTTGAAGTGCAGACCGCGCGACTCCTTGCGGCGCATCGCCGACTCCACGACGAGGCTGCTCACCAGCGCGATGTTGCGAAGCTCGATCAGATCGGCAGAGATGCCGTGCTGGCGTATGATCAAGTCTGTAGTCTCCCTGATCTGCGCTATCCGCTGATTCGCGA
>JAQVGR010000220.1 GCA_028696635.1 Candidatus Krumholzibacteriia bacterium
CCTTCCAGTTCCTGATCCGCTTGTGCACCTCGAGGAAGTCCTTCAGGCTGTCCATCACGATCCCGCTCGACACCTTCGAGCGCAGCGGTTTGCGGTTCTCGCCGATACGGCCGAGCATGCCCGAGAGCATCGAGATGAAGAACTCGCATTCTCCGATGGCGATCTCGAGGTCCCTGACCGCGCTGTCGCTGCCGCAGGCCTCGAGCAGGCACTCTTCGAGCCGGTCGTTGATCAGGCAGAGCGATCCCTGCAGCCGCGAGATCGTAGCGAACTCGTTCGCGGGCATCACGGAAGTCGCTTCGGCGGCGCGGGGGAAAAGCGCTTCCTCGAGCGATTCCTCTTCGGCGGACTCGAGGCCCGATCGCACGTGGACGGGGCTCGCTTCCGGGATCGCCGCATCCTGATTCCCCGGCTCCCCGCGGTACCCGCCGGCGTCTCCCTCGCTGCCGTCGGGCTCCCCGGTCTCCGGCGAAACGCGCTCAACGGGTTCATCCCGGGTTCCGGCTGTCTCTTCCTCCGGCTCCCCGGCGTCCCCGGTCGGGGCGGGGACCTCGATCCTGACCGACTCTTCGGTCTCGCCCGGGGCCTCCGCGAACGGCTCTGAGATCAGCAGTTCGAGCTCCTGGCTGAATCCTTCGAAGCGGTCGTCCTCGACCCCTTCCGTGCCTTCGGAGAGGATAGCCTCGACGGCCTGCTCCTCCGCCTCGAGGATCTCCGAGACGATCTGCGACAACTGCTCGTCCCATGGGCGGCGGATCGTCGCGGCTCTCTCGAGGAGCTCCCGGAGAAGGGTAAGCGATCGGCTCCATCCGCCGAGGCCGAGCATCCGCGTGCTTCCCTCGAGAAGACGCCCGGCGAAACACGACTTCTGCACCGTCGCGGCGCGGATCTGCTCCCCCGATCCGCGTTCCATCAGATCGTTGAGCTTCGCGATATGGTCGCGGACCTGGTCGCCGAAGAGCTGCCTGTTCTCGCTGTTGAGCATCGCCACGATACTGCACCTCACAGGGTCGCTTCGGTCTCCTCGAGACATTCGACCGCCCCGAGCTCGTAGAGGTCGTAGACCGGTTCTTCTTCGGCGTCGGACGGACCACGGGAGCCGCTTTCCGCCGGAGCGGCCGCCCCCGCATGCTCGTGTACGGTCGTCCGGGCCGCCGTGTCCCCGCACGCCGCGTCGACCTTCACCCATCGATGCCCCGGCATCTCCATCCAGTCCCCCGTCCGGCCGGGAGCAGCGGTCGCCCCGGCCCCTGCGGGGGATGCCTGTTCGGCCTGCGCCGCGGCATGCTCCGCGGCAAGGCTCTCTGCGAGACCGGAGATCTTCAGAGAGCAATCGTCCGGGCCTGTCTCGACGCGAGGAGCCTGTTTCGGCTGTCGTTCGGGGGACCTCGGGCTTTCGGACCCCTCCCGAGCGTTCCATGAGCCGCCATGATCTATGACGAGGCTGTCACCGGGGCGTGGCGCGTCCGAGGGCTGCGACTCGGTCCCGAAGTTGACGATCATGTGTTCCTCGACCTTGCCGTCGGCCGACTCGATCCGGAGCGAGTCGTCCGCCGCGGGCTCGGAAACGCGCGCGGTCTGCTGCTCAGGATCGCCGCCGGCTGAACGGACAGCCGATCCGATCTCCTCTGCGTCCTCGACCAGCGACGCGACGCGCTCCATCAGCAGCCGGCTGCGGCGCTCGATGCCCTCGGCCAGCGACGCGAGCGACGGATCGGCCGTGAAGGACGCTGCGCCGGGCTGCGCCATGAACTCGCGGCATGCCTTCGAGATGCCGAGCGCGATCCCGTCGAGGTCCTTTCCGAGCGCGCCGAACCGTTCGGCGGTCATGCGGACATTTTCGGCGTACTGCGCCAGCTGGCGCTCGTCGACGTTACCCCGTGCCGCCATCAGGGCTATGTTCAGGGCGAGGCCGTTGTTCTGCTCGGAGAAGCCGGCGAGCGTGGCGCGCACCTGCTCGAGCAGACCGACTTGCTCGACGATCCCGTCGGTCGAGGCGCGCGCCCTCGGGGCGGGCTGTTGTGCGCCTCGCGAAACCGCCACGAGCCTGCCGGCGTCGCCGGCGATCCCGGCTATCTCCTCGCTGGCGACGGCGGCCGATTCCATGATCCTTCCGCAGGCCAGCGCCGCGCGGCTGACCGACCTTCGCATCGCGTCAGCCTGCTGCCGATCGGCGCCTCCGGACTGCTCCGCCCGTTCCTTCATCGCTGTTTCGACCTTGCGGACGATAGGCGCCCACCATTTGCCGTCGATGAGGCTCTCGGTGGCCGGGTTTCCCTTGAGTATCGAGTCGATCTCCATCGCGAGATCGACCGGCCTGCTCTCGTCCTGCCGCTCGTTGATCTCGGCGCTGATCTCCCGGATCTGATCGCCGTAATTCCTCAGCACGTTCTGGAGCTCGGGATAATCTGAAAGCCTGGCTATCTGCGCCGGATTCGTCAGATCGTCTATGCTCTCGGCGAGGGAGACCATGCGGCGGTAGTCCTGACCGGAATCGAGGTAATAACGGTACCGGCGCACCGCGGAGGCGATCATGAAATAGGTGAACAGCGACATGACCACCATGCCGGCCGCCACCGGGTACGTCTCCCTGAAGAATCCGTACGAATCGACGATCCACGTGCTCTTGTCGGGGCCGAGCCAGGTGAGGCCGATATCGTACATGCGGACGAAGTAATACCCGACGCCCGACCCCGTGACGAGCAGCATGAGCGCGACGAACATACCGATCTTCCACGGAGACGTGAGGACTGGTGGCTTCTTTCTCTTTTTCTTCGCGTTCCTTTTCGATCCCACGGTCCTCTCCTTATCGAAACTGCATGGACAGGGATCCGGCCGTTCGACGCCCTCCCGGGCGCTCTGAAAGCCGGATCGATATACCCGGTCGTCGGCTGAATCCGCAAAGATTATGCCAAGTCGGCCGCAGCCGGAACCGGGCGCATCTACGAGGAATGAATGGAAATAGCAGGGTCCTGCCGGGAAACGGAGGGACCGATTTGCCCGCCTTCCATGCAGTTTGCACGCATGCCGCCGGCGCCCGGGAGCGGGCGGGGCGCGGGGCGGGGGAATTCGCCGCGGCGGCCCGGCCGGATCAACGCCGGGGATCGCGCAGCGTGAGCGGCTTGTACACCGCCGGGAACCGGTCCGCGAATATGTCGTTCGCGGTGGTCACATGCTTGTCGTCCGCCTGCGCGACATCTATCTCGACCACCTTGAGAGAGTCGCTCCGGTCGCCTGCCGAGACGAGGATCTCACCAGTCGGACCGACGATCTGGCTGCCGCCGGTAAAGGTCAGATTGAGGGTGCCCCGACGCTCGGTCCCGATCCGGTTGGCCGTCACGCCGAATACGCGGTTCTCGATGCAGCGCGTGCGCATGGCGTCCTGCCCCCAGGGCAGCACGAGGTTGGCCGGGTGAACGAGGATCTGGGCGCCCTTCAGGGCGAGCACGCGCGCCACCTCGGGCATGATCCAGTCGAAGCAGATCATCATGCCCAGACGCGCGCCGGGCGCGGCGGTCACCTTCAGCGACTGTCCCGGCGCGAAGAAGAGTTTTTCGCGGTCGAAAAGGTGGATCTTCCGGTATACGTCGATCTTGCCCTTCGACGTGACGCATACCGCCGAGTTGTAACACGCCCTCCCGTGCTTCTCGGCCATGCCGAACACGATGTTGAGATTGCGCTTCTGCGCCACCTTCCTGAGCTGGTCCGTCGTATATCCGCGCTGCACCGGCTCAGCGAGGGAATCGAGCTCCTTGAGGTTCTTGAAGAGATACCCCGTGTTGAAGAGCTCGGGCAGAACGATCGTCGCGTCGCAGACATTGCTGAGCAGGCTGACCGCGCGTCGTACGTTCGCCTTGACCTCGCCGAACCTCACGCGGAGCTGGAGAAAACCGATTCTCATGTGCCCCCCTTGAGCGTCCGGATCCATCGCCCCTGCCGAATAGATATGAAGATACGCGGATTATATCAGATAGCGGCGGTCCGCGGAAGGGGTTTTGCCCGGAATTTTCAGATCTATCTGAATCGGGCCGTGGCACATGCCTTGCACGACCGCTCCCGTCACCGGAAACCGCGGCACCAACCTGCACCGGAGAGCGCTCGATGGCGGATCGGATATCATATACGCCCCTCCCGGAGCGAGGCGCACACTCCGCCCCGGCCGATTTCTTCCTGATGGATCGCCTCCTCGACAGCAGGATGTCGAGCGGGCACCCCTCGAACGGCGATTTCTACAACGAGGACGTCAACGTCTATCTCTCCGGGCTGCTCACCGGCATGGTCGGCGCTCACGAGCAGACGGCGAGACTCGTCGTCCCGTATGACGGCGACCTCTTCGATCTGGTC
>JAQVGR010000221.1 GCA_028696635.1 Candidatus Krumholzibacteriia bacterium
GTGCACATCCTTCACGTATGGAAGGTACCGTCCGGCCTGCAGTATGAAATTATCCGCGCCGACGCCGAAGAGCGGGTTCCCGGCCCCGAGCAGCAGAGCCACCTTCATCGTCTCGTAGCGGATCAGCAGGGCATAGTCCGCCGACAGATACCGCGCAGCCTCGAGCAGCGACAAGATGCGGTCCCAGTAGATCGCCGGCGCCGCGATCAGGGCGGCCACTGCGGCGGCGATCCCGGTGATCATCACCGCGCGGTTGCGCCGCTCGACGACGAGCAGCATGACCATCACCGCAGCCATGCTCACGAACCCGCCCCGCGAGAAGCTCAGCGCGAGCACGTAGATCGAGGCGCAGAGCGCTGCGAGCATGACTGGGCGCGCGAGACGCGGCCTGGGGAACCTCGCGAAGAGGAACAGCATGAGCGGCGCCATGAAGACGAGGTGATACGCGAAGAAATTCGCCTCGCCGGCATATCCCTCGTACCTCATCACCCCCTCTTCCCACATGAGGGAACGACTCGCGTACTGCTCGGGCGGCGGGACGGCGAGGGGCATCAGCGCGCTCACGAGCACGGCGCAGACGATCACGAGCAGGAGCGCGACGAAATCCCGCCGTTCGCGGACCAGCTGCGGTATCAGGAGGACGACGACGAGCACGCGCGCGAAGACGCTCACCTTCGCCACGGCGGCGTGCAGATCGACGGCGAAGGCGATCGACTGGATAGCGGCGAGCATGAACGCCGCCGCCAGGACGAGGAAGACCCGGTCATGGACGAACAGCCGGCGTCCGCCGGCGACCCCGAGGACCATGACGGCGATCAGCATAAGCGACAGGATACGGAATATGTGGAACGGAAAGAAAATGCCGATCCCCGAGAAGATGACGAAGACGAACATGTAGAGGATCAGCCGGGGGCGGTCGATCAGCAGCGCCGCCGCCGGCAGAGCCAGCGCCCCCAGCACCGCGAGACGGATCATCCCGGAGGGGAGCGCGATCGCAGCGGCGGCCGCAGCGAGCGCACAGACGGCGAGCAGGGCGGCGAGCCTCCCCTTGCGCAGCGGCGGCGCCGCGGTGTGTCCGCTCACCACGCCTCCCTCCCCGGGCCTCCCTGCTGCGGGCCGGCGGCGGCCCCCCCGGCCCGCCGGTCCAGCACGATCAGGACCAGGCACGTCCAGAGCACCGAGGCGAGCGTGAGGACAATCACGATCTGCTTGCGCTTCGGCCACGCGCGCCTCTCGGGGAGGTACGGCGGGTCGATCACCCGGATCGCACTCGCGCCGTGCCTCGACGAGATCGCCGCGTCCTCGAGCTTGAGCCTGATGAAGGCCAGCGCGAACTCCTGGGCCATCCGCTCTGCAAGAAGGCCGAAATATTCGGTGGCGATATGAGGCATCTCGGCAAGCGAGGGAAAGAGGCCGGCGCCCCCGTCGGACACGGCGAGCCGGGAGATCTCCTCTTCGAGCTTTTCGATCTCGAGATCGACCCGCTCCAGCTCGGGCCTCCCTTCCCGCACGGCCGTCTCGAGCATCCGCCGTTCGATCTCGAGCGCGCTGACCCTCGCGGTGAGCGCGCCGATCACCTCGAAGGCCGCCTTCGCCTGCGCCTCGACCTCGAAGACTCCGTACCGGGTCATGAACTCGAGCATCGTCGAATCGACCTCGGCGACGCGGCTGCGGCGGCGGACGACTTCCTCCTCGAGGAACGACCGCCTCTCTCCGGCGTACTCCGTCGACAGGCGCACGAGGATGCTGTCGACCGCGCCGACGAGGGAAGCCGTCATGTCCCTGGCGAGAACCGGGGATCGCGCCTCGACCGCTATTTCGATAACGCCGTCGTCGCGGACATCGATGCGAACGCGCTCGCCGAGCTCGCGCCGCGCGTCGTCTATCGTCTCCACCCCGTACATGCTGCGCAGATCGTACGCCTCGTCCATCACCATCGCGACCCGCCTGCTCCGGATGATATAGTCGATCACGAAGTTGCGCCGCACGCGCACGAAGGTGGCGTAGGCGTCTCCGAACGCGCTCAGCCGGTCGAGGAAGGTCCCCCGCGCGGTCAGCTCCCTCTCGACCCCTCCGGGGATGAAGGCCGCCGAGGAGACGTATCGCGGCGGCAGAACGAGACTGATCGCCGCCGATACGACGAAACCGGCGACGGCCGCGACGGCGATCGCCCTCTTGTGCCCCACCAGGATCATCAGCAGCGGCAGCATCCGATCACCAGCCTTTGTCAGCGGCCCTCGAGCCTGTTGAGCAGGTCGACGAGCGACCGGTCGCCCGGGACCGCCTCGAGTCCCCGTTCTATCCACTCGATCGCCTCGTCGATCCGGCCCTCCGCGTACGCGGCGCGCGAGAGGTGCTTGCAGGCGAGAACGCGGTCGGCGGGACGGCCCGATTCCCACGCGGCGAGATAGAACCGGCGCGCCTCGTCGCGCCGGCCCGTTTCCTCGAGGAGCGACCCGTACTCGACGGCGAGATGCGGGAAGCCCGGATCGATCCGCCAGGCTCGTTCATACTGCGCGAGGGCTCCTTCGCTGTCGCCGGTGACGCGCAGCCCCCGCGCGTAGTTGATCGTCGCCTCGCCCCCCTGCGGCTCGAGCTCGAGAGCCCGGGCGAAGGCCTCGAGCCCCTTTTCGCGCTCTCCCTCGCTCATGTAATGGTTGCCGAGGAAAGTATACACCGCCGAGCGGTTGACCGCTATCATCTCCCGGCCTGCGACGAGCCCGTACCAAAGGACGACCGCCGCGGCGGCGGCGACGAGCCTTTTCCAGTCACGGCGCCGGGCGGCGCCGAACGTCCAGGCGAGCAGCACCCCGGCGGAGACGGTCAGCAGAGGCAGAGACGGCATCCGGTACCTGCTGTTGAAATAGAATAGCATGACCGAAGCGAGCGAGGCGGAGAGGAAGATCGCCACGAGGGACCGATCCCGGCCGCGCAGGACGAGCAGCACGATCCCTGCGAACGCCAGCGGCGATATGACGGCGAAGGGGAACGGGAGCAGCCGCAGGACGGGGACCTGTTCGGCGAAGGCCGCGCAGTCGAGGATGTCGCCGTACTCCGTCCCGTTCCAGTAGAGGAGGAACTTGCGGCCGAGCAGCCTCAGCCAGCCCGCCGGGTCGATGAGGATCCGTACGCCGGCGCGGCGCGACCAGTACGCGGAGACTTCGGCCGCGTCGAGGTCGCGCCCGGAGGCCGCCCCCGCCGCCGCTCTGGCGTCCTCGATCAGCCCGCGCATGTCCTCGCGCATCCCCTCGGGGGGCCGGTACAGCCCGTTCGCACCGGGGCCGTTCCCGATGTAGAAATTGATCCCCCCGTGGGCGGTGACCGGCACGAACCTCCCCGTGCGCGCGGCGTTGTAGAGCGCCGGAGGGGCAATCATCAGCGTGATCCCCGCCGCGCAGGGGAGCGCGAGCCGCAGCGCGCGCCTGCCGCCCCCCCGCGCACCGCCCGCCCGCAGGAAGAGCCAGATCGTCACGAGCGGCGCGAGGAGGAGGAAGAGGTTCGGACGCCCGAGAGCCCCGGCGCCGATCAGCATCCCCAGCGCGAGGGCCGCCCAGGGGAGACGGCGCCCGCCCGCCGCCGGGTCGCTGTCGATCGCGCGCGAGACAGCGATCGCCATCCAGAGCGACGCGGCGAACAGCGATACCACGACGGTGGTCGCCAGGAGCGCCCCCTCATAGAGCAGCAGCTGCGGGTACAGCAGGGCGATCACCGCCGCCAGCGCGCCGGCCAGGCGGGGATCGGCATTGCCTCCGTTCCCGTTCGAGCCGGACAGCCGTTGCGCGAGCAGCCTCCCCGCCGCGTGGATCAGGGCGATCGTCGCGATCCCGAGCAGCGACTGGATGACCCTCGGAGCGAGAAGCCCGTCGCCGAAGACCCGGAATACGCCGGCGAGCAGGACGGGGTAGAGCGGATTGAAGGTGAGTGCGCCGGTCCCCGCTCCCCCGCCGGCGGCGATACCCTGCGCAACCTCGCGGTAGAACCGCATGTCCAGGGGCAGGATCCGGCCGATCTCGGAGCGCTGGAGCCCCGTCACCCAGAAAACCCGCACGATGGCCGCGGCGATCAGGACGGCGGCGAGCGCCGTCCGGGCATGAGCGCACCTCTCCCGGGCCCGTGCACCGATCTGCCTCCCCCGGTCGTTCATTTCTCGCGGCCCCTGCGCCGCAGCAGCCCGAGCGGCACCCGGACCGGCGCCGCCAGCGCCCTGGTCATCATCCAGCCCATCCCCCATGCCGGCCGGTAGAACAGGCACGACAGGTGCGAAGCGCACGCGTACGAGATGACCGTCGCCACGGCGGCCCCCATCCCCCCGTATCGCGGTATGAGCA
>JAQVGR010000222.1 GCA_028696635.1 Candidatus Krumholzibacteriia bacterium
GAACACCGAATCGGGGATCGCGGAGGACGCGCCGGGGAAGAGGTAGCGGTACCCGGGAGCCTTCACGAATGCGAGGGACGTATCGGACGGGGAAAGCCGGATCAGGCCGTCCGCTCCGGCGCCGACGTGGCGCCCTCCCTCGAGGACGGCGCCCGCGCCTTCGATCGCCGCTCCCGTGCGCGCGTCGACGGGGCGGATGCTCGCGCCGGCCCCGGCGGCGGGGGCGCGGACGATCGAGACTCCGGCGGCGGCGCCTCCCGCGGTGAACGTCCAGGAGCCTTCCGATCCGGCGGGGATCGGTAAGCGGGCAATGCCGCCGCTGGTGAGCGCCGTCAGGCGGCTCTTCCCGGGGCCCTCGGCGACGACGGGGGCGCCATCGGCGACGGCGCGACCCTCCTCGTCGAGAACGAGGAGCCGCGCTTCGCGGGGTTCGCCGGGGCGCGGGAACCGCTCCGGCAGGGGGAGAATGAACGCCGCCGGCCGGTCGACAGCGATGCGCAGGGGGCCGAGAACGGCCGTGGCCCCGGCGACGCTGCTCGCGCGTATCGATACCTGGTGCGGGCCGTTGGCGAGATCGAGCGGCAGGTCGAACGAGGCCATTCCGCCGGGGAGCAGCACCGGAGCAAGGGAGCGGCTGCCGACGGAGGCGCCTATCGATGCGGGATCGACGGGGACCCCCGCCGCCGGCGTGATGCGGCAGACGATGGTTCCCGGCGCCGCCATGGTATCGCTCCCCGGCGCGATCCGCTCGATCAGCGGGACTCCCCGCGAGAAGTACGCGGCGAGGCCGAGGAAGTATGCCTCCGCCTCGAGCCGCTGCTTGGCGGCGAGCTTGAGGCGCTCCTCGACCGCCGGGTGGGAGAGGTAGCTCGCTTCGCCGAGGACGGCGGCCGCAGCCGTCGATCGTCGCAGCACGAAATAGGTCCCCGGCCTGATCCCCGTCTCGCCGATGCCGAGGTTGCGGGCGAGATGCGTATGCAGATCGACGGCGAGCTCGAGCGAGGCGAGCGGATCGTCTGCGCGATAGTAGAGCTCCACGGCGTTTCTGCCGCGGTCGTGCCCGGGGGAGGCGTTGTGGTGGATCGAGAGAAAGACATCGGGGGAGAAGGCGTTCGCCCGCTCGACCCGGGCGGCGAGGTCGCCGGTCACGTCCGCGGTCGAGTCGGGGAGGAAATCGCGATCGGTCGTGCGGGTGAGCTGGACATCGGCCCCCGCCTCCCTGAGCAATCCCCACAGGTGCAGAGCGACGCCGAGGTTGATCTCGGCCTCGGTGAGGCTGTCCGCGCCGACGGCGCCGTCGAAGGCCCCGCCGTGCCCCGGATCGATCACGATCCGGCGGCCGGCGAGGACGCCGGGATCGGGAGCGGCGAGATCCTCCGTCAATCGTTCGTAGAGCCGTTCGTAGGCCGGCGGCCGTCCGGCGCAACCCGCAAGCAGCAGGGCGGCCAGGGCGGCAGGGAAGAGCATGAAGGAGAGGATGCGCATCGGTCCTCCTTGTACGGGGGGTCCGGTCCTGTCTGTTGTGTATCAGAAGGAAACACCCCGAGGCAAGCGCCAATATACGCATACGACGTCGTGGCCCGGAGCGGCTGCCGGCGATCCCCGGGGCGGGAAAAACGATTCCACGCACGAGTTCCGCCGCCTGGCCGGGAACTTACAACATGTTGTTAAAACAGTTGACTGGAACCACAACATATGGTAGAAACGGGCAGGTTTCAGGTGGCAGGGGGCATGGGCGGTCATGGATATCCGCGAGTCGCTGAAGAAGTTGCCGTCAGTCGAACGGGTCCTCGAGGACGAGCGCATCCGCGCCCGGACGGGCCGTCTCTCGCGCCGCGGGGTCATCCGCCTCGTCAGGGACCGGATCGATGCCCTGCGCGAGGAGGTCCGCAGCGGAGCGGCGGAGCCGCCCGCGGAGGCGGACGAGGCGCTCGGCCGGATCGTCGGGGAGACTGTCGCCGAGATAGACTCGATAGGCGGGGGGCGCCTGCGCACGGTGATCAACGCGACCGGGGTCGTGCTGCACACCAACCTCGGACGCGCGCGGCTCGGCCGCCGGGCGGTCGAGGCGATCTCGACCGCCGCCGCGCGGTGCACCGATCTCGAGATAGATCTGGCCGACGGCAGGCGCGCCTCGCGCCATCGCCGCGTCGCGAGGCTGCTCCGGCTGCTCACCGGCGCCGGGGACGCGCTGGTCGTCAACAACAACGCGGCCGCGGTCCTGCTCGCCGTCGACACGCTGGCCCGCTCCGGCGCCGTCGCCGTCTCGCGCGGCGAGCTGGTCGAGATCGGCGGGAGCTTCCGGCTCCCCGAGATACTCGGCTCCGCCGCCGGGCGCGTGATGGAGGTCGGCACGACGAACCGGACGCATCTCGGCGATTACGAGAAGGCGATCGACGACGGCGCGACGCTCCTGCTCAAGGTGCACACGAGCAACTACCGCGTCGTCGGCTACACGAGCGAGGTCCCGCTGGGAGATCTCACCGCTCTCGGCGCCAGGCGCGGCGTGCCCGTCATGTACGATCAGGGGAGCGGGATCCTGTTCCCCCTCGAGGAAGAGGGGATCGAGGGGGAGGAGAGCATCGTGCCGATCATCGAGCGGGGAGTCGACCTGCTCTCGTGCAGCGCCGACAAGGTGCTCGGAGGGCCGCAGGCCGGTCTGCTCCTCGGACGCGGGGACCTGATAGAGCGGATGCGCGCCAACCATCTCTCTCGCGCGCTGCGCGTCGACAAGCTGACGCTCGCCGGGCTCGAGCAGGCGCTCGTGCATTACTGGCGGGGCGAGTTCGACGAGCTCCCCTCGCTCGGGATGATCCTCCTTCCGGCGGACGGGCTGCGCCGGCGCTGCGAGGCTCTTGCCGCGGAGCTGCGTTCGTCGGCGGGAGCGGGGGCGCGGATAGACGTCGAAGCGGGGGAATCGTCGATCGGCGGGGGGAGCTTCCCCAGTAATCCCTTGCCGACGGCGCTGGTGAAGGTTACCCTTCAGGCCGGCGGTCCCGAGCGGCTCGCGCAATCCCTGCGCCGGGCCGATCCCGCCGTTCTGGTGAGGGTCAAGGGGGACGCCATATATATCGATCTCAGGACGGTCACCGAGGAGGAGCAGCCGTTTCTCCTCGAGCGCCTCGCAGAGGGGATCGGGAGCCACAGAGGGAGGAAGTGATCAGTATGGGCGACGAAGGACGCGCGCGCGGCGAAGGCGCCCCCGGCGACCAGACGCGGGGCGGATACTCGATCCTGATCGGTCAGGAGACGATGCAGCTCTTCATGGAGTCGGGCGATTTCTCCTCCGCCCGCGAGCTCGATCATTTCACGGAGCTCGGATCGAAGATCGAGGCGAGGCTGCACGAGGACGGCGGGCACTCGATCATGGCGCTCAACCTGGGGCCGAACCGGCTCTCGCGCGATTTCGCCGTGTTGCAGACCGCGCACGTCATGGCCAAGCGCGGCCGGCGCGTCCTGATCGTCGATTGCGACTTCCTCTCGCCCGGTCTGAGCGGGCTCGTCGAGTCGACCGAGGAGCACGGCTTCCTCGATCTGCTCCTCTACGGGAGCTCCCTCGGCACGGTGATCAAGCCGACCGGCATCGACAACGTCAGCGTCGTCGGCTCCGGATCGTTCCCCGTCTCGAGGACGGTGCCGTTCGCGCAGAAGGAGTTCGTGAAGATTCGGGACTTTCTCGCCCGCAACAGCGACATCGTCATCTACTGCTCGACCCTCCATACCGACGACGGAAGGATCAACCCGCTCGCCGGCCAGGTCGACCGGATCCTGCTGACCTGCCGGGTGGAGGAGATGCCGGAGGGCCAGCTGCAGTCGTACCTGCAGGAGATACCGCCTGGGTACCCCTCCGCCGACCTCCTCTGCTTCGGCGCGGACCGGGGGGAATCGACCCGCGCGCCCGCGCCGGCGGCCGCTCCGGCGGCCGCTCCGCCGTCCGAGCGCGAGACCGCCCGCCCCGCGGCCGAGGAGAAGCCCGAGCCCGCCCCCGCGGCGATCGAGAAGACCGATGAGATATGGGACGAAGAGGAGAAGACCGGCGGCGTCAACCTGCCGCGGCTCGTCACGATAGCCGTCGTGGCTGTCGTCGTCGTCTTCATAGGATGGTTTGTATTCATACACCGGTCGATCAGCGAGAAGGAGGGGGCGAGCCGCACCGCCGAACTCGTCCAGAGACAGCGGGACGCGCGGGAGATGAGCGGTCGCCGCCAGGGCGGAGGCGCGCCGGCCGATACGGCCGCCGGAGAGACGGCGGCGGCGGATACCGCCGCGACGGGGACGGAGACCGCGGCCGTCGTTGAGGCG
>JAQVGR010000004.1 GCA_028696635.1 Candidatus Krumholzibacteriia bacterium
CCTTTCCTACGGCCAGGCGCTGAGGATCGGACTCGCGGGAGCTTCGCTCAAGCTGATCCGGAATGACCAGGTCACGGGCGTCTCGAGCTTCGGAATCGGGATCGACCTCGGATTCCTGCGGCGCAATCTCTGGCGGGACCTCTCCGTAGGGATCAAGCTGCAGGACGCCACCGGGACCTTTATCAGCTGGAGCACGGGGGAGCGGGAGTTCATCTATCCGGCCGTCAAGGTCGGTACGGCCATGCCGATACGATTCGATTCGATGAACAGCGTTCTCACCCTTGCCCTCGACGGCGATTTCAGATTCGAAAACCGGCAGAGAGCTTCCCAGCTCTGGATCGGGAGCGCGAGCGCCGACCTTCATCTCGGCGCCGAACTCCTGATACGAGACATGGTCTCGCTGCGGGGCGGACTCGACATGGGACGCCCGACGGCAGGCGCGGGATTCATGCTCGACCGGTTCGGGCCCTGGGATATGACGCTGGGCATCGATTATGCCCTGCTCGTTCACGATGTCCTCGACACGACCCATCGAGTATCGCTCCTCGTTTCTCACTGACACGGTCGTTCCGGGGGCTGACGGAGATTCGGGGAGCGGTTGAAGATCCTGACTATGATACTGGCGGGAGGCACCGGCAAGGAGCTTTCCGTCCTGACGCGCCACCGCGCGAAGACCGCGCTTCCGTTCGGCGGACGATATCGGATAATCGATTTCTGCCTCAGCAACTGCGTCAACTCCGGCCTCAACGAGATATACATCCTCGCCCAGTACAATCCCAAATCTCTGATCGAGCATATCAGGATGGGCAAGCCGTGGGACCTCGACCGGAAATCGGGGGGCGTGTTCATCCTCCAGCCGCGCTACCGGGACGAAGCGGCGCGCTGGTATCTCGGCACGGCCGACGCTCTCTACCAGAACATAGACGTGATGCGGCTTTCGAAGGCCGATTACGTCCTTGTCCTTTCGGGAGACCAGGTATACCTCGCTGACTATGGCGAGCTCGCCGCGTTCCACGCGTCGCACGGAGGTCCCGTGACGATCGCGTGCAAATCGGTGCGGCCGAGCCAGCGGTCCCGGTTCGGCATGGTGCGCTGCGACAGGGACGGAGTCGTGCGGGAGTTCCGGGAAAAGCCGCGCCTGTCGAGGGGATTCGACAGCGCGTCGCTGGGCATCTATCTCTTCGATCGCCGATACCTCGTGCAACGACTCGATGCGCGGGGGCACGATATCGTATTCGACATACTCATGCCCGAGATAGCCAGAGGCGGCGTATACGCCTACCGCTTCGAGGGATACTGGGAGGACATCGGTTCCGTCGAAAGCTACTACCTCTCATCGATGAGACTGCTCCGGCATCGCTCGCTGATCACGAGCAGGGAGCAACCGGTTTTCACCCGCGGGGCCAATCTCCCGCCGTCGAAGTTCTTCGACGGCTCCGCCGTCGGACGATCGATAATCGCCGACGGGTGCACCGTCAGGGGAGCCGTACGGGGAAGCATCCTTTTCCCCGGAGTGACGGTCGAGAGAGGAGCGGTCGTCGAAGACAGCATCGTATTTTCCTTTTCGAGGATCGGCGCGGATGCGCGTGTCGCGCGGACGATTATCGACAAGGACGTATCGATCGGCGCCGGAGCGATCATAGGCGCCGCCGCCACGGTCGCCGGGGACGCTCGGAGGATCGCCGGCGCTTCGCCCGGAACCGGTACCGGGGGAATAACGGTTCTGGGAAAGGGAATCCGGGTAGCCAGGGGCGCCACGGTCCCCGCTGGAACGGCTCTCGAGCCTGCGGCGGTCCTGAAATGAAAGGGTAGACCTGATGGATCGGGCGGTTGCGTTCATCCTCGCGGGAGGGGCGGGCAAGCGGCTCAGCCTGCTGACCGCGCATCGAGCCAAGCCGGCGGTCCCGTTCGC
This sequence comes from Candidatus Krumholzibacteriia bacterium, assembly GCA_028696635.1. Taxonomy (GTDB): domain Bacteria; phylum Krumholzibacteriota; class Krumholzibacteriia; order Krumholzibacteriales; family Krumholzibacteriaceae; genus JAQVGR01. The sequence continues at coordinate 1,913 of JAQVGR010000004.1, forward strand.
CGGGCGCTACCGGATCATCGATTTCACCCTGACCAACTGCGTCACTTCCGGAATCGGCGCGGTATACGTGCTCGCGCAATATATCTCACGGTCACTCGAACGGCATCTCGGCATCGGGAAGCCGTGGGACCTCGATCGCGCCACGGGAGGCCTGCATGTTCTCCACCCGCACCTCGGATTCGACGCGGCTGACTGGTACCGAGGTACCGCCGACGCCCTGTATCAGAACGCAATGGTTCTGCGCTCGCTGGATTGCCCGTATGTCCTGATCCTGTCCGGGGATCACGTGTACACTATGGATTACGGCTCGTTCCTCGATTACCACGAGGCGCACCGGCGCCCCGTGACCGTGGCGGTGACCGAGGTTCCGGCTTCGATGACGAGACATTTCGGCATCGCGAAGATAGACCGGTCGGGACTGGTGACGCGGTTTCACGAGAAGCCCGCCGTGTGCGACAGCACCCTCGCCTCGATGGGTATCTACATCTTCGAGAGGGAATTTCTCGTCTCTGTGCTCGAGCGTTTCAAGTCCGACCATGACGATCTCGATTTCGGCAAGCATGTCCTTCCGAGGCTCGTCCCGGCCCGGGATGTGGCAGCGTACCGCTACGAGGGATTCTGGCTCGACATAGGCACGCTTCGCAGCTATTACGAGGCGAGTCTCGCGCTCCTCGCCCATCGCCCGCGCCTCGATCTGACCCCCTCGTCCGGAGCGGTCATGACCGCTCCGGACGAGTATCCCCCTCTGACGGTCTCTTCCAAGGGCCGCGTCGAAGGCTCGATGATCTGCAACGGCTGCGTCGTTTCCGGTACGGTGCGGCGATCGATCCTTTCTCCGGGGGTCATCGTGGAGGCCGGCGCCGAGGTCGATCAGTGCGTCCTGTTGCACGACTGCGTCATCGGGAAGGGGGCGCGCCTGCGCCGGTGCATACTCGACAAGGGAGTGCGCGTCGGCGCCGGCACGGTCATAGGAGAGGGAGACGCCGGTGTCGTCAACCGCATGCAGCCGGGCTATCTCGATTTCGGGATTACGCTGATAGGACGCGATACGAGAATCCCGGCGGGGATCGCTATCGGGACGAACAGCCTGGTCGCCGGATCGCGCGGGACCGGAAGGATCCCGAAGCGGGACATACCGGACGGGGGGGCGCACATCGCCTCCGGCATCATCCTCTAGAGGAACCGGATTTCTACTCGGATTCGATCCAGATGGTGAGACGATCTCCGGGGTGCAGGCGATCGCGCCTGACGCTGGTGTTCCATGAAAGGATAGCGGATACCGTCGTGCCGTAGCGGCGGCTGATCGCGCTGAGGGTCTCGCCGCTCTGCACGATGTGCATGACCTTCTGCCTGCCTTCGACGCCGGAAGGCTCGTCTTCGGAGACATCGGCGCGCCCGGCGGCGGCGGCAGAGCCCGGCGGCAGGTAGATGACGAGATTGTCCCCCGGATGTATGACCGAGTTGTATCGCAGGTCGTTCCAGCGGCGCAGCTTGCTCAGGCCGATGCCGAAGCGTTCCGCTATCTCGCTGAGAGTATCGCGGTCCTTGACCGTGTAGACGATCTTGTCGTGATCCTCGGGCGGCGTGTACCGCTTCATCGAAATCTGAGAGGGAAGGCTCGGCGGGTCCATGTACCGCGGACGGCTCACGCCCGAATCCCCCGCGCCGGAGTCCCTGACGGGGATCAGCAGGATCTGTCCCTCACGGATCCGGTGCACATCGGTTATCCCGTTTATCCGCTTGAGTTCGGCTTGCGATATCTCGTACCGATCGGCGATACGCGAGAGAGCCTCGCCACGCTGTACCGAATGGCGATGCCACGAGATCCGTTCCTCGGCGGGGATCTTCTCGATGGCTGCTACGACGTCCTTGGCGGAGCCGTGAGGCACCTTCAGCTCGATTTCCATGTCCGGCGGGGTCGCCCATCGCTTGAGGGCGGGATTGAGCTCCTTGACGGTCCGCACCGTGCATCCGGCGCCGGCGGCGATATGCTTGAGGTCTATCGAGTCCTTGATCACGACGACGTCGAACCGAAGCGGCTGGACGGAAGCGACGCTGAATCCGTACTTTTCCGGATTTCGGCCTATTTCGAGGGCAGCCATGAACTTGGGAACGAACCACCTGGTCTGGCTCGGAAGACGCAGCCGCCAGTAATCATCTGTCTTCTGCCGAGAAATTGCGTCCGCGACACGGTATTCCCCCGCGTTGTACGCAGCCAGGGCCAGCTCCCAGTTGCCGAACAGGCCATGGAGGTACTTCAGATAGTTCGCCGCCGCGTAGGTCGACGCGACGAGATCCGAACGTTCGTCGATCCACCAGTTGGTCCGCAGCCCGAAGAGGCGTCCCGTTCCCGCCATGAACTGCCAGGGCCCGGTAGCCTTGACGCTCGAACACGCCGTGAGATTCAGACCGCTCTCGATAACGGAGAGGTAGAGGAGATCGCGCGGGATCTGGTTCTCGACCAGTATGGGCTCTATGATATCACGGTACTTCTCCGCCCGCTCGAGCCAGCGGTCGAAATGCTTGCGGCCCTTACCGGTGAAGTAGCGGATCCAGTGCTCGGTCCGCCAGTTCATCGTGATGTCTATGGTCTCCTCGACGATGTGATGGCGTCCGATCGAGTCGAGGACCGCCGCCATGTGTCGGGACCAGTCTGCGGAGGTCTCTTCCTCGATTATGTGCGCGCGCAGCAGCGCGGTGCGGAGTTCGAGTGTATCGAGATGTGAGCAGACGAATCCTTCAGGAGAGGTCGCCTGGAAATCCCCGATATCGACGAGCAACTGGTCGCTCAGCGACAGGGAATAATCCAGGTTGCCGAGCCGGTAGAATGCCTCGGCCTCGTCGAGCTTCCGGTGCAGCATAAGAAGTTGTGGATATAGCAGATAGAGCTCGTCTTCCGGAATGGAGGAGACACCTGGAGCTATATCGGCTGATCGACCGAAGCCCGCAGGACGGCATCCGGCGGCCGTAACTGCCAGAAAGGCAGCGGATAAGAGCATCAGGACGTTCTTCATTGCCGACCAGCGCATCGTGAATGCAATATAGCCCATGCCGTTCTGCGGTTCAAGCATTTGCGGCATATACCCGACCGGTTTCATCCCCATCATCAGAATGCACAAAGAATGCCGTGACAGCCCAGGGAGCTGTCCAAGGTTCCGCAGGCTTGGAATAACTGGGGATTTCGTGTATAATTTAAGGTGTAACACGCCGGATACGACCCAGCTCGAGCAGGACAGGAACATGCAACAGCGGTTTGAAAGGGATTACCGGTTTCTCCTCGACAAGCTCATTCCCCGCCAGTTTCTCTCGAACGAACGCATCGAGGGGATATCGGCGGCGATCAGCTCGGGCCGGAGGGCAGAGATGATCAGGGAGGCCTGGCTGGCGATGGAGGAGCTCGTCTCGCGGAGCGTTTTCGATCGCGATGATCCCCGTCGGAGCGACGGCGCCGTCCAGATCACATATTCGGCGCGGACAGGGCGGTCGCGGATCACGCTCGAGATGCGCGAGGAGGAATGGCGGGCGGTGAAGGGGACCGCCGAAAGAGCGGCCGAGATCGTCCCCTCCATTCTGGCCGGTATCATATCCGCGCTGTCCCTCAACGATTCCCCCGCCGACGTGTCGGTGAAGATCGAGAGCGTGCTCGCCCTGGCGGGGCATGTCGAGGGGGGGGCGTCGGCGCACCTCGTTCTCTTCAGGGAATTCGAGATCCCCTCGATACGGGAGGGAAATCGCATTGCCGGAACCTCGCTCGCAGAGGAGAAGACAGGCGGATTCTACGGATCGGCCCTGGCGGCCGGGGATCCGCACGTGCTGATAGGCCGCGATCGCTTCGCGGCGGGAGCCGGCCTGTTCGCCCCGGGTCCCCGAACCGGCTCGATCATTCTCCTTCCTCTGCGCAGCGGCGGACATGTGTACGGAATGATGGAAGTGCATTCCCCGTCGGAAGACGCGCCTGCTCCGGACCGCCTGACCAACTACTACATGCTCTCGCACGGCGTCCTGCGGCTCCTCGACAACAACCGGCACCTCGAGCGCATGGTTTCGGTCGACCGGCTTACCGGCGTGAACAACCGCAACTACTACGAGACACAGCTCCCCCTGGAGATGGAACGGGCAACGCGGAACCGCAAATGCCTCGCCTTCCTCATGATCGACATCGACGATTTCAAGATCTTCAACGATCGGTACGGTCACGATGTCGGAGACAGGGTCCTGCGGCTCGTCGCTCAGACGATCAGGCTGCATCTTCGCAAGATCGACCACTTGTTCCGATACGGGGGCGAGGAGTTCATCGTCCTCCTTCCCGGTGCGGGGCGGGAACCGGCGGAGAGAACCGCGGAGCGGATCCGGGAGGTCGTGGCGGAGACGAGGCTCGAGCTCGACGAGGGTCGTTATCTTGGTATCACGATCACTATCGGCGGGTGCATCTATCCCGTCGACGCGGCGGACGAGCTCGATCTCTTCCGCAAGGCGGACCAGGCGATGATAAGGGCAAAGCGGGAAGGGAAGAACCGGGTTTCGTTCATCGGGGAATGAGGAGCGGTATCGGGTCGGGGTGACATCGATGCGGAACGCCCGGAGCGTTCCGACAGCGAGTGCGGCAGGGGAGGTGGAGGATGTTCGGGTGGTGGGCCGCGTGTTTCTTTTTCGGCATTCTCGTTCCCTCGACACCCGAGGGGACCGTCTGGGGATTCGCCGCGGGTCTGCTGCCGTTGCTTGGGCCGGCAGCGAGCGGATGCCGCGAGGACCCGTTCCGGCGCCGGCTGCTCATGCGGACGGTGCTGACCGCTCTGACGGGCCTGGTCTTCTACCAGCATGCGTGCGTCGTACTGCCGGATCGCGCGGCCGAGCGTCCCGCCGCCTCGCTCGCGACCGCATCGGAACGCGTCCCGGCACCGGTCGTTGAGATCCGGGATCATGTGCGCTCGGTCTGCGCATCCCGCCGGCTTGACCCGGGAGCGCGCGGCATGCTCCTCGCACTGCTCCTCGCCGACCGCTCGGCTCTCGATCCGGCGATCAGCGAACGCTGGCGATCGCTCGGCATCGCGCACTTTCTCGCGCTCAGCGGGTTGCACCTCGGAATCATCGCGCTTCCCGTATATCGTCTGGTCGGGCTTCTGCGCCTACGGGGTCCGGTTCGCGAAGCGGCGGCGTTCCTCGTCCTTTCCCTGTACGCGGCCGCCGCGGGGGCGCCGCTGTCGCTGCTGAGAGCAGCCGCGCTGCTGCTCGTCGTCCGGGTGCACCTGCTCGCGGGAAGACGGGCGCATCACGATGAGGCCCTGCTGGCGGGCGCGTGGATCGTCTGCCTCTTCATACCGCGCTCGGTGAGCGATCCGGGCTTCCTGCTCTCGGTCTGCGCGGCGGGGGGGGTGCTTCTGGTGGGGCTGCCGCTCGGCAGGGCGCTGGGCTCTCGCGGCCGCACAGGAGTTCGGCGGATGGCGGGATATATCATCGCAGCGCTCTGCGTCTCCTTCTCGGCCACCCTCTTCACCATGCCGCTGGCGACGCGTCTTTTCGGTAGGGCGCCCCTGTCCGGGCCCCTGCTCAGCGTCCTGCTCGCGCCGCTTGTGACGGCGCTACTGTATGCCGGGTTCGCCTACGTCGCCGCCGGGCACCTGCTCGGCGCAGCGGGGGCGGCGCCTGTAAACCTGCTCGCTTCTGCCGTCATGGCGCTGCCGGAGCTCTTTCCCACGCGATACAATGCGGCGGTGATCAGAGGCGACATGAACGAGACGGTCTTCACGGGAGGGGCCGCCCTTCTCGCGCTCGCCATGGGGCGGGGAAGGACGAAACGGCGCCTGGCGGCGATCGCCGGGCTCGCCCTGGTCGTTTCATTCTGCATCGGATCGGAACCGCGGGGCGTACCGCTCGGCGACGGTGGCGACACGCTGTCCGCCGGAGTCGTGATGGATCCCCGCGGCGGCACCCTCCTGATCGAAGGACCTCTCTCCGAGCGCAGGGCGGTCCTGATATCCCGCCGCCTCAACGATCGGGGAGTTCGGGCGGTCGATCGAACGATCGTCACACACGGGGGCTGCCTCTCGATCGCAGGTCTTTCGGTTCTCGACCAGCGCGTGAGTCTTCGAAGGGTTTACGTGAGCCCGTGGCTGATCGAGTGCCGGGGAGCTGCCGGGCTGAACGCCAGAGGGAGGATCGTAGCCCTGTACGGAACCCTCCGAGTCGCTCTCGGCAGGCGGAGTATCCGCGTTTCCGGTCCCGGAGTCGTTCCTGGTAGAGACGGGGTCTTCGCCCGTTCCGACACTGAATTGCGGATATACGTTCTTGACTCGGACCGTCAATGACGGCTAGTATCGGTTGAGCCGCGAGAACGGCCGAGACGGCATCGGTCACAGGCGGACTGCCCGTTCAGGAGTCCGCATCCACATCAAGACGACGCAATCCCGGGAGCCCCCGCATCGAGGAGTGCCGCCGATGGAAAGAACGCATGTGGCAGTTCTCGCTTCCGGCAGAGGGAGCAACTTCGAGGCGCTGGCGCGCGCCTGCGCGGGACGGGGATTTCCCGCGCGCATCGTCCTGCTCGTCACGGACAACCCCGAAGCCGGAGCGCTGAAGATCGCGCGAGCTCACCGTATCGATGCCGTCGTCGTGGATTGCGGACACCGTCCCGGCTCCATGTCTCGCGGATCGAGCGACGAGATCCTCCGCATGTGCCGCGATCGGGGCGTCGATCTGATCTGCCTCGCGGGGTTCATGCGGATCGTCGGGGGTTGTCTCCTCGAAGAGTTCGCCGGGAGGATGATGAACATCCATCCCGCGCTCCTGCCGAGCTTCAGGGGTCTGCACGCGCAGCTGCAGGCGATCGAGTACGGCGTCAAGGTTTCGGGATGCACGGTCCATCTCGTCGATCCGGGCGTTGACACAGGGCCGATCGTCATTCAGCGCGCCGTTCCCGTGTTGCAGGACGATACGGAGGATTCGCTCAGCGAGCGGATCCTCGCCGAGGAGCACGCGGCGTACCCGGAAGCGGTGCGTCTTTTCGCCGAAGGAAGAATCCGTCTGGAGGGAAGGAAGGTATTGATCAAGGATGCGTGATCTGGAACGGTTCAACGGAGGGGCTGCGGTGCCAGGCGTCGAGCCGAACTACCGCGGCAAGGTGCGCGACATCTATGATCTCGGCGACATGCTGCTGATCGTCGCCACCGATCGGATCTCTGCGTACGATTCGGTGCTGCCCACCCCGATACCCGGGAAGGGGATCATGCTGAACATGCTCTCGGCGCATTGGTTCGAGTGGTTCGATACGGTGCCGAATCACATGATATCGGTCGACGTCGAGGATTTTCCGGAACCTTTCAACAGGCATGCGGGGATCCTGACAGGTCGTTCGATGCTCGTCAAGAAGGCGGGACGGATAGACCTGGAATGCATCGTGAGGGGCTACATCTCCGGGTCCGGATGGCGCGAGTACAAGGAACACGGATCGGTATGCGGGATATCGCTGCCACGCGGACTTAAGAACTCCGGCCGCCTCGAAGAACCGATTTTCACGCCGTCGACGAAAGCCGAGTCCGGACACGACGAGAACATCAGCGCCGCGAAGGCCGCCAGGCTCGTGGGGGAGGAAACGGTCAGGGAGCTCGAATCGCTCAGTCTGGAGCTCTATACGAGGGCGAGCGAGTACGCCGCCGGCAGGGGGATCATCATCGCCGACACGAAGTTCGAGTTCGGCGTCACGGAGGATCAGATCATATTGATAGACGAAGCGCTCACACCCGATTCCTCGCGCTTCTGGCTCGCCGACGAATATGAGCCGGGCAGACAGCAGAGGAGTCTCGACAAGCAGTTCGTCCGCGATTTTCTCGACGAGAAGGGATGGGATCATTCTCCCCCTGCCCCCGCGCTTCCGCGCGATATCGTGGAGAAGACCGCCGGACGGTACCGGTTGGCCGTCGAGATGCTTTTCCCCGAACTCGACATTGAAAGGTATCTGTGATGGAGCGGAGGATCGGGCGGGCCCTGCTCAGCGTGACAGACAAACGGGGCATCATCGAGTTCGCCAGGGGGCTCGAGCGGCGCGGGGTCGAGATCGTAGCGTCGGGGGGCACCGCGCGCGTTCTCTCCGAGGCGGGTGTCGCGGTAACTCCGATCGAGCGCCTCACGGAGTTCCCCGAGTGCATGGACGGCCGGCTCAAGACGCTGCACCCGAAGGTTCACGGGGGCATCCTCGCCGACCGGACGAAGGAGAACCACATTCGCCAGGCAGCCGATCTCGGGATCGGGCTGATCGACCTCGTCGCCGTCAACCTGTACAGGTTCCGGGAGGCGGCGTCGAATCCGGAGATCGGCGAGGCGGAGGTCGTCGAGCAGATAGACATCGGCGGCCCGACCCTGATACGTTCGGCGGCGAAGAATCATGTCTCGGTGACGGTCATCGTGGATCCCGGCGAGTATCCCGCCGTACTCGCCGAGATGGACGCCCGAGGAGGCTCGGTCTCGCGCGACACCAAGCGCCGGCTCGCCTCGGCGGCGTTCCGCCACACGGCATCGTACGACGCGGCGATATCGGCGTGGTTCGATTCGATCGAAGATCCCGGTACGCTTCCGCAGTCGCTCGTCTCCTGCTACCGGCGCATCCGGACACTGCGCTACGGAGAGAACCCCCACCAGCGGGCGGCTCTCTACGTCGAGGACCCGCCGGGAGGCTCGTTTCACCTCTTCGAGCAGATCCAGGGGAAAGAGCTGTCCTTCAACAACATTCAGGATATGTGGGCCGCGTTCCAACTCGCCTGCGATCTCGGAGATCGCTCCTGCGCGGTGATCAAGCACATGAACCCGTGCGGGGCCGCCGTCTGCCGGACGGAGACCGAGAGCTTTCTCAGGGCGCGCGCAACAGACCCGGTTTCAGCGTTCGGCGGCGTCGTGGCGGTCAACGGAGCCGTCGACGAGGGGTTCGCCGATGCGGTCAAGGAAGGCTTTGTCGAGGTCATGCTCGCCCGCCGCTTCAGCGCCGGAGCGATTTCCGCGCTGGAGGTCAGGAAGAACATGCGTCTGATAGCGGTTCCCGAGAAGGCCTGGCTACCGTCTCAGCGCGGAACTTCGGCGCGGGAGGCGGGGGAGCTACTCCTCGTACAGGACAGGGACGAAGGGTTCCCGGAGCTCGAGTCGCTCTCGGCGGCGACAACCCGTGTGCCGACCCCCGAGGAGGAAGCGGCGCTGCGACTCGCGTGGCGGATCGTCAAGCATGTCAGATCGAACGGCATCGTCATCTGCGATGGATTCGGCACCCTCGGCGTCGGCGCCGGCCAGATGAGCCGCGTCGATTCCTGCCGTATCGCCATAGACAAGGCGAGGGAGGCGGGGATGAAGCTCGAGGGCGCTTCGGCCGGATCGGACGCGTTCTTTCCCTTCCCCGACGGAGTCGAAGCCCTGGCCGAGGCCGGGGTCGGATCGATCATACAGCCCGGCGGGTCGATGAGGGACCGGGACGTCATCGCAGCGGCCGAGCGTCTCGGGATCGCGATGGTGGTGACGGGACGCCGGCACTTCCGCCACTAGGAGCCTTCCGATGCAGAAAGACTGGAACGGGGAATCGGTCGTCATCCTCGACTTCGGTTCGCAGTACACGCAGCTGATCGCGAGGCGCGTCCGCGCCGAACAGGTCTTCTCCGTCATACTTCCCCACTCGGCGCGACTCGAAGAGATCATCGCCGAGAAACCGCGCGGCATCATCCTCTCGGGCGGTCCCGCGACGGTGACCGACGAAGAGGCTCCCCGTCTCGATGCTGATATCTTCTCGCTCGATCTTCCCGTGCTGGGGATCTGTTACGGGATGCAGCTGATCGCGCAGATCCGCGGGGCAGTCGTCGAAAAGGCGAACCACCGCGAGTACGGCCACACCGTCATAGATACGGACACGCAGAGCCCGCTCTTCGCGGGTACGCCCGCGAGCCAGCGGGTCTGGATGAGCCACGGCGTGAGGGTGAAGACGCTGCCGGAGGGCTTCCGCACGGTCGCCTCCTCTCCCGGATGCCCGATCGCGGCGATCTGCACCGACCGCGAGCGCATATTCGGGCTCCAGTTCCACCCGGAGGTATTCCACACCGATCACGGCACTGCCATCCTGCGCAATTTCCTTTTCGAGATCTGCCGGTGCGAACCGGTGTGGAGCAGCAGATCGTTCGTGGATCTCGAAGTTGCCAGGATACGGGAGCGGGTGGGGGATTCGAGGGTCCTGTGCGCCGTCAGCGGGGGAGTCGACAGCTCGGTGATGGCCGCGCTCGTCGATCGAGCGATCGGAGGGCAGCTCTGCCCGGTATTCGTCGACAACGGGCTGCTCCGCGAGGGGGAGGCCGAGGAGGTGCGAGGGATCCTCTCGGAATGCCTCACCGCCGGGCTCGTTTTCATCGATGCCTCCGATGATTTTCTCTCGCGGCTGGAGGGTGTGGAAAATCCCGAACTGAAGCGAAAGATCATCGGCGCGACCTTTATCGAGGTGTTTGAGCGGGCGAGCGAGCTGCACGGTCCTTTCCGGTTCCTCGCGCAGGGTACGCTCTATCCCGACGTCATCGAGAGCCGGTCGACCGTCGGGCCCTCCGCCACTATCAAATCGCACCATAACGTGGGCGGCCTTCCCGAAACGATGCGGTTCGAATTGATAGAGCCGCTTTCGCTCCTGTTCAAGGACGAAGTGAGAGAGGTCGGCCGGTATCTCGGTCTACCCGTGCGACAGATATCCCGCCACCCTTTCCCGGGGCCTGGACTCGCCGTTCGCGTCCCCGGCGCGGTCACCCGGGAGGACCTCGACCTGCTGAGGAAGGTCGATCGGATTTTCATAGATGGACTTCGGCGCGAAGGGTTGTATGACGATGTATGGCAGGCGTTCTCCGTGCTGCTCCCCGTGCGGAGCGTCGGCGTCATGGGGGACGAGCGGACCTATCAGAAAGCCGCGGTCCTTCGCGCCGTCACGAGCATGGACGGCATGACGGCGGATTGGGCGCGTCTGCCGTACGAGTTCCTTCAGGACATAGCCAGCGAGATCATAAACAAGGTCCCCGGCGTCAACAGGGTCGTCTACGATATCAGTTCCAAACCCCCCAGCACGATAGAGTGGGAGTGAACGCGAGTCCTCCTCGGCCGTTCAGGGTCGGAGAACAGGCCCCGGTGGTGCAAAATGCACCGGCCGGGGCGATCTCGAGCCGCACTTGGGGGCTTCATAACCAGCACCGCACAGCCGAACACCAATAAATAACTTTAATAAAATACTATAACTAATTGTATAATGATAATATACGATATGTATCGATAAAGGATTACTCTATCCCGCGCCGTTGTCTATTGGCCTGTGAATTGCACATGAAGGGGATGCAGGGTGTTGTGCACCTATCGTGCGACGTCAACGACGAGAAGGGATTCAGGCATGTTTATCGACAGGTTTGTACGGCTGCTGCCGCGGAACAACCTCAAGAAGGCTCTCGCCTATTTCAATACGGGTGATTACCGGAAAGCTTCGAGGGAGTTCGAGGCGCATCTCGAGCGGCTCGGGGAAGAAGGCGCTTCGCGGGATCAGGAGCTTCTGCGGATGTACATGGTCGAATCGTACTTCGAATACAGCCGGAAGCTCGAGAAGGACGGGGATCTCGCTTCCGCGGCGGCCGAACTTGAGAAGGCGGTCGCTCTGCAGCCAGCATACGCAGATATCCATTACGGTCTCGGTCGGCTGTACGAGAGCATCGGAAGGCGGTCGAACTCGCGCGAGAGCCTCAAGCGATCGCTCGCCCTGAATCCCGCGTACTTCAAGGCACGCGTCATGCTCGCCCGCAGCTGGTGGTTCGACGGCAAGAACGACCGCGCCTGCTCGGAATTGGCCGAGGGGATGACCGCCGCTCCGACGTTCTTCATAGAAAACGTGCGCGACCTCATCGGGGTTCTGCGGACCGACCCGGCCAGCGACGAAGCCGCCGAGCTTTTCCGCAGGCTGCTCGAGGAACGGCCCTCGTCGGCGCAGATCAGCAAGCAGCTCTCCCTCGAATCGATCCAGAACGGCGACTACGATTTCGCGCTGGCCGAGCTCTGCAAGGCGATATCCATGCACCCAAACTATCCGGACCTGCACAACCTGCTCGGCATCGCCTACGCGAACACAGGAATGACTGACGACGCGATCATAGAGTTCGAGACCGCGCTCAAGATACATCCGGACTATCTCAAGGCGAGGCTCAACCTGGCCCTGTCGCTGTACGAGAAAGGGGCCATCGAGGAATCGAGGCGCCAGCTCGATCGCGTCCTCGACGCGGATCCCCAGAATGAACTGGCGAAGAACCTGCTGCATGAACTGAGCCCGACGACCAGCGCGAGGTAGAACACCGTGAAACAGCAGATGCAGAACGATTATTACTCGATACTCGAGGCGTGGCCGAAGTCATCGGCCGATGAGATCAAGAAGAACTATTTCCGTCTCGCCAAGCTCTATCACCCGGACGTGGCGGGGAATACGCTCGCGAGCAAGGAACGGTTCAAGCTCATCAACGAGGCATACGGCGTCCTCATCGATCCGCAGAAACGACGCGAGTACGACGAGACCCTGATGAAGAAGGTCGGCTCGAAGGATGCAGCGGCGCTGAAGGCTTCCGACCGCAAGACAGCCACCCTCGCATATCAGCAGGCACGCGATGCGATAAAGGCGGGGCGCTACGACAAGGCGTCCGTCCTTCTGAGGGAAGCGATCCGGGCCGACGGAACGAATCCCTCGTACCACAGCTGGTACGGATTCTCGCTCGCCATGAACGGAGGGAACCTGCATGAGGCGCGCGATGCGTGCAAGAAGGCGATCGAAATGGAGTTTTACAGCGCAGATTACCATGCCAATCTCGGGTTCGTCTATTTCAAGGCCGGCCTGAAGAATCTCGCCGTCAAGCATTTCAGCGACGCGCTGAAGTGGGATCCGAAGAATCCCGTCGCCTCCAAGTTCATGTCGAAGGCGTCCGGAGGCGACAGGGGGCAGGGACCGATTGACCGCCTCTTCTCCGGATTGAAGAAATCGATCGGCATCTCCTGACGGAACACGGCGCAGCCGCATCCCGAAATGTGTTGATTTTCCACCGGGCCGCCGGTACGCTCCCCTGCGAGGTGACGGCATGGGACGTACCTGCTTCATCGCCGCCTGCGGCGGCGAGGACACAACGGCGCTCACCTATCACGAGACATCCCGCCGGACAGGGCGCAAGGAATTTTTCGTGTTCATTCAGCCTGCCCGTCCCGAGCACGGCGATGCCCTGCGCGAGCTCTTCCGGCGGATCGTCTCCTCCTCTCGCCTGGGACATCCCGCCCGGTTCTTCGAGGGGATTATCGATGCGATGAACGCGCTTCCCGGAGCGGGAGAGAGCGATTCGCATCTCGTCGATTCGATGATACTCGTCGTGATGCGCCTCGGCGAGGAGTACTATGTGCTGCGCAACCGCCGGATCGAGCCGGTCCACTACGACGCCTCGAGGGGGTCGGAGGGGGCAGTGGAGGCGATCCCGGGGAGGAGGGAGATCCCCCTCGAGCGGACGGGACGACAGGGCGAGCTCTTCGCCACGCAGGCGCAGGATCATTTCATCCTCGAACGCTTCGCGATGCCGACCGGAGCGCACACGATACTGATGACGCCGTCGCGCGAGTTCGTGCAGCGCTTCCGGGGAGTGCTGCTCGACAGCATACTCATGCCGTCGTTCGAGGTACCCTCCGGAGGAGAGATACAACTCGAGACGAACGCCGCCTTCCCAGCGATCCACTGGAAATCGATCGGGACAGGCGGACCGGCAAGGCAGGAACGGAAACGGGGTTCAGACATGATCAAGAGGTCAGCACCGATCATCGCCGGAGCCGTGGCGTTGATCGCCGCCGTCATACTGATCTTCAATCCTTTCGACTCGGGTCGCCGCACAGAGCCGGGAGAGGAGATTCTGCTCGGAGCCGGCGAGAGCGAGGGCGAACAGGTCCCCGCCCCTGCCGGGACCGCTCCCGCCGCCGCGATGGAGAGGCCCGGGGAAAGGGCCGAGCCGATGACAGCCGTTGCGATCCTCGGCGAGGGATGGCGCAAGAAGTTCAACGCGCCGGTGACGTCGTCACCCGCGGTCTGCGGCGATCGGGTGACATTCGGATGCCGGGACGGGAACATCTATTCGTTTTCGACCGACGGAACGATGCAGTGGACATACCGGGCCGAGGAGGGCGTCGGCGCTTCGCCGTTGTGCGTCGGCGGCCGCGTCATTGGCGCCGATTACAAGGGGAACGTCTTCTGCCTCGACGGCGGCGCCGGGACGCTCGTATGGAGTTTCCAGGGAGGCGAAAAGATCGTGAGCAGCCCGCAGGCGGCGGGGCGTCAGGTGATCGTCTGCACGATGGGAGGGCGGGTGATAGCTCTCGATGCGGAGAACGGCCAGCGCATCTGGAGCCAGAAGATAGGCGAGTCCGTCTGGGCGACTCCCGCGGTCGGCGGGAATTTCATAGTCGCGGCCAGCACGGACGGCTCCCTCGTGAGACTCTCCCGTGACGGAGCGGTCGTCTGGCGCATCGCTCCCGGAGGAACGATACATTCCTCGCCGCTCTGCCTCGAGGACGAGGACCTCGTCATCGTAGGGAGCGGCGATTCCTGCCTCTTCGGGTATTCCCTCAAGGACGGGACGCTGCGGTGGAGATTCGCGGCCGGCTCGGAGATCAGGAGCGCCCCCGCCTCATCGGCGGGCAGGATATTCGTCGGGACGGAGGCAGGAGACCTGGTCGCCGTCGATCTCCTCGGGCGGGAGGCCTGGAGGCGAAACACAGGCGCGGCGATACGCTCCCGGCCCCTGGTCGTACAGGGAGTGGTATTCGTAACTTCTTATAATTCAAAATTATCCGCATTCGCGGTTCTGGACGGCAGCCCTCTGGGAGACTATCGAGCCGATTCGCCTCTCTACTCGTCCCCCGCCTTCCATCACGGAAGGATCTATTTCGGATCGAACGGAGGATTCCTGCACGCGCCAAGCGTCACCTTCGCCGAGGGATGACCGAGGCGACAGCGGCGACCGTTCCCCCTCGGTCACACACTGCGCGGCCGCGGTTCTTGCACGAACAGGCCCATTGTAGTATCTTGCTCCACTACCGGAGGTTCGATACGTGCTGCAGGGACTGCTGAAACATTTCGTCGGAGACCGCAAGACCAGGCTTATGAAGCGCCTCGCTCCTCTGATCGGGGAGGTAAGAGCGCAGGCGGAGACGTTCCGGTCGCTCGACGACGCCGATTTTCCGCGCAGAACGGCCGATTTGCGCGCGCGCGCCAGGGAGGGGCAATCGCCGGACGATCTGCTCCCCGAGGCGTTCGGGCTCGTGTACGAGGCGTGCCGGCGGCACGTGGGCCGTTCCTGGAACGTCGTCGGGCACGAGATGCTCTGGGAGATGGTTCCGTTCGACGTGCAGATAGCGGGGGCCATCGTCCTGCACCAGGGATCGATCTCGGAGATGGCCACGGGCGAGGGAAAAACACTCGTCGCCGTCATGCCGCTCTACCTCAACGCCCTCTCAGGGAAGGGCGCACATCTGGTCACCGTCAACGACTATCTCGCCCGCCGCGACGCCGAGTGGATGGGAGAGATCTACAGGTTCCTCGGCCTCACGGTCGGGTACCTGCAGAACGACATGGATCCGGAACAGCGCAAACGCGTCTATTCCTGCGACATCACCTACGGCACGAACAACGAGTTCGGTTTCGACTACCTGCGCGACAACATGAAACAGAGCCTCGAGTACCAGGTGCAGCGGGGCCATAACTACGCGATAGTCGACGAAGTCGATTCGGTGCTGATAGACGAGGCGCGCACGCCCCTGATTATCTCGGGGCCGGTACCCGGATCCGCAAAGAACGACAACTTCGCTTTCCTGCGCGGGAGGGTCGATGAACTCGTCAGGAAGCAGAAACGACTCGTCAACGACCTGATGGTCCAGGTCGAACGCGAGATCGAAGGCGGCGGCGACGGCCTCACCGACGAGACGGGGGACAATCTGCTGCTCGCGCAGCGCGGCGATCCGAAGAACAAGAAATTCACGAAGCTGCGCAAGACGCCGGGCTGCGAGAAGCTGATGCAGCGACGCGAAGCCGACTACATGCGCGACAAGCAGATGCACGAACTCGACGCGCAACTCTACTTCGTCGTGGACGAGAAAGCCAATACGGCCGACCTGACGGAGATGGGGCGGGGAACGCTCTCGCGCGAGGACCAGGAGATGTTCATCCTCCCCGACCTGAGCCTTCAGATCAAGGAGATCGAGTCGGACGATTCGCTCGAGCCGAAGGAGAAGATCCGGCGGAAGGAATCGGCCTTCCGCGGGTACGCGGAGAGAAGCGAGGTTATACACAACTTCTCGCAGCTGCTCAAGGCGTACACCCTGTTCGAGAAGGACGTCGAGTACGTCGTCCAGGACGGCCGCGTGGTGATCGTAGACGAGTTTACCGGACGGCTCATGCCCGGCCGCCGCTTCTCCGACGGTCTCCATCAGGCCCTCGAGGCGAAGGAACAGGTCAGGATCGAGGGGGAGACGCAGACCTTCGCCACGATCACTCTGCAGAACTACTTCCGCATGTACGGCAAGCTCGCAGGCATGACGGGCACCGCAGAGACCGAAGAAGAGGAATTCCACAAGATCTATAAGCTCGAAGTCCACGTGATTCCGACGAACCGCCCGGTGCGGCGAGTCGATTACGATGACGTGATCTTCAGGACAAAGCGCGAGAAGTACGCCGCCATCATCGAGGAGATCAGGCGCCTGCACGAGTCCGGGCTCCCCGTGCTCGTCGGAACCGTGTCGGTCGAGGTCTCGGAGACCCTCAGCCGGATGCTCAAACGGGAGGGGATACCGCATAACGTCCTCAACGCGAAGCAGCACGAGAGGGAAGCGGAGATCGTCCGGGAGGCGGGGCGACGGGGGGCCGTGACGATCGCCACGAACATGGCCGGCCGCGGCACCGACATC
>JAQVGR010000223.1 GCA_028696635.1 Candidatus Krumholzibacteriia bacterium
TGGTCGACAGCGGCAGAAGGAGCAGCAGGGCGGGGAGCAGCCGAAGCAACCGCCGCAGTCGCAGGACCAGGAACCGCGGCAGGATGAACCGGAGCAGCAGGCCGGGCAGGAGCGGGAGCAGCGCAGCCAGACTGCCCGCGGGATCATAGACGAGGAGAAGGAGAACCGGAAGAAGCGACGGGAGCAGGGGGGCGAGGGATACCGGAAGGTCGACAGAGACTGGTAGCGAAGAATTGTGTGTCCCGCATGATCCCGGTGTGCGTATGCTCCGGCCGTGAGAGATAGTATGAAGATACGTTCGGAACGAATACGATACCTCGTGGCGCAGGCGCTGCTCGCCGCGCTGGCCCTGTGCGCGGTCCCACCGGCCTGCGCGAACGCGCAGGCCGGTGATGTTCGCGTGATCGCCAATGTCGAGACGCGCGACGTCTACGTCGGCGAGTCGTTCCTGCTGCAGATCTCCGTCGACGGCTCGGACTCGGCCGAAATCCCCGATCTCTCCGCCCTCGACGGGTTCGCCGTCGAGTACCTCGGCGGCTCGAACAACTCGAGCCAGTCGATCTCGATCATCAACGGGAAGGTCGAGAGAACGGTCCAGCGCGGATTCGTTTTCACCTGGCGCCTGACGCCGCAGCGGACGGGCAGGCTCGCGATACCGGCGATCCCCGTGAAGGTCGAGGGCGCGTCGCTGACGACCGGGGAGATCTCGATATCGGTCAAGCAGCCCGAGGAGTCGGAGGACTTCAAGCTGCGGGTCTCGCTCTCCCGCGAGACCTGCTACGTCGGCGAGCCGGTCGTGCTGAACGTCACGTGGTACCTGCGCCGCGACGTGCAGGCCTTCGAGTTCACCGCTCCGCTGCTCGCCAGCGACGCATTCTCGTTCGAGGTGCCCGAGGTCGCCATCGATCCGAACGGTCAGTACTACCGCATTCCGATCGCCGGCAGAGAGGTGATCGCCAGGAAGGATCGCGGGATCCTCGACGGAGAGACGTACGCGACCCTCGCGTTCAGCATCGCGGCGATCCCGGAGCGCCCCGGGACCTTCGTGATCCCCGAGTTCGTCGTCGCGGCCGAATCGGGGACCGGCGCGAGCTCGAGGAGGGATTTCCTGCGGGATTTCTTCAATGACGATTTCACCGGCCGGTGGCGGGGGAGCCTGCGCAAGCACGTGGTTCCCTCGAACAGACTGAGCCTCACGGTGCGCGATCTCCCCGCCGAGGGGCGCCCGCCGGGATTCGACGGGCACGTCGGACGGTACCGCATCGAGGCCGGGGCCGAGCCGACCTCGGTCAACGTCGGGGACCCGATCACCCTGAGGGTGACGCTCTCGGGCCCCGATTATCTCGGCCGGGTCGATCTGCCGCAGCTCGGCGCGCAGGCGGCGCTCGCCCGCGACTTCAGGATCCCGGAAGACCGCGCCGACGGCGTGGTCGATGGCAGGAAGAAGGTCTTCACGCAGACGATCAGGGCCCTGCGCGAGGACATCGTCGAGATCCCGCCGATCGAGCTGGTCTACTTCGACACGAAGCTCGAGCAGTACGCGACGGCGAGGAGCGAGCCGATACCGATCGAGGTCAGGCCGACGCGCATCGTCACGGCGGGGGACGCCGAGGGGATCGAGCCGGTCAGCGCCGGCGCCCCGCTCGAGCCGTGGAAGGCGGGGATCGCCTACAACTACGAGGGACCGTCGGTGGTCGAGCGGCAGGATCTCGGGCTCGGCTCTCTCGTCTCCGATGTCAGGGTCCTGCTGCTGCTTGTCGCGCCGCCGGTCGGGTTCCTCGCCGTTCTCGCCGGGACCGCCGTCTCGCGCTGGCGCGGCGCCGATCCCGGGGCGCGGCGCGCAAAGGGGGCCCTCGGGCAGCTGCGCGGCCGCCTCGCCGTCCTGCGCCGCTCGGGCGAGAGCGACGAGAAGTTCTGCGCGGCCGTGCTCGAGTTCTTCGGCCGCTATCTCGGGGACCGGCTCGCTCTCGAGGGGTCGGCGCTGACGCCGGGTGAGATCGAGCGGCTGATCTCCGCGCGCGGCGCCGGACCGGAGCTCGTCGAGGAGATCGGGGGGCTGCTGCGCAGCTGCGAGTTCGGGGCGTACGGGGGAAGCGGGGCGATGGAGGACCGGGAGCGCCTGATCGAGCGGGCCTTCGAAACGGCCCGGAGACTGGAGAAGGTGCTGTGAGGGTGAAAGGGGACGCGGTGCATACGATCCGGGCGCTGCCGAGCGCGGTACTGCTCGGCGTCGCGGTGCTCGTCGGGGCCATGGCGGCGTTCGCGGCGTCGACACGGGCTGCGGAGCAGCCCGTGTCGGAGCATCTCTCCTCCGGCGAAGCGGCCTTCCGCAGGGCGATCGAGCTCGACGCGAGCGATCCCGCCGCCGCGGCGGACCACTACCGCCGCGCGCTGCTGCACTTCGAGGCGATCGCCGGGGAGGGGGTGCGCAACGGGAAGCTCTATTACAATATCGGGAATATTCATTTCCGGCTCGGCGACATCGGCCGCGCGATCCTCAACTACCGCCGGGCGGCCCTGTACATCCCCTCCGACCCGAACCTCGAGCAGAACATCCGGTACGCGCGCAGCCGCCGCCTCGACCGTATCGAGCCGCGGCAACGCGAGAGGGTCTTCAAGACGCTCTTCTTCTTCCATTACGACATCCCGGGGCGGTACCGGTTCGCCGTCTTTCTCGGTTCGTTCGCGCTCGCCTGGATATCCGGCGCGTCGGCCGTCATCGCCGGGCACCGCTGGATGCGCACGGCGATCGTCGTCTTCGCCCTGCTCGCCGCCGTGATGCTCGCCTCGCTCCTTGTCGAGCGGACCTCCGCCGCGCGCCGCCCCGCCGGAGTCGTCATGGCGGCGGAGGTCGTCGCCCGCAAGGGGGACGCGGAGACCTTCCAGCCGAGCTTCACCGAGCCGCTCCATGCGGGGACCGAGTTCAACCTGGTGGAAAAGCGTTCCGAGTGGTGGTACATTGAGCTCGAAGACGGCGCGCGGTGCTGGATACCCGCCTCGAGCGGCGAGCTCGTTCTGTAGACGCAGCGCTGAAGGTGCGGCGTCCTTCCTGGAAAGGAGCGGTTCACACATGAAGCGTAATTCTCGCACAGTCGTATCGCTCGCGGCCCTCCTGCTCTGCGTCTTCGCGGCGGGCTCGCGCGCCGCCGGGCCGGGGGAGCTCGACGCGAGGCTCGTCGCCGAGCTGCGCGGCTCGTTCGCCGCGGACGCGCCGACTCGCGCCCTGATGAACGCGGTGACCAACAACGACCTGAAGGATCTCGCCCTCAATCGCGAGCTGCTCCTGAAGCATGACGAGGTTTACACCGACAAGCTCGACGTCAAGGGGATCACCAACCAGAAGAGCAGCGGGCGCTGCTGGCTCTTCGCCGGGCTGAACATCATGCGCCCGTCCGTGATGAAGAAATACGACCTCGCCGAGTTCGAGTTCTCGGAGAACCACCTGTTCTTCTGGGACAAGCTCGAGAAGGCGAACACGTTCCTCGAGACGGTCATCGAGACGCGCGATCGCGACATCGACGACCGCGAGCTGCAGGCGATCCTCGCCGATCCCTGCCCCGACGGGGGATGGTGGAACTACGTCGTCGCGCTGATCGACAAGTACGGCGCCGTTCCCAAGTCGGTCAGCGAGGAGACCAAGCACAGCAGCGGAACGGGCCGGATGAACTCGATGCTGAACCGGCTCCTGCGCCGCGACGCCGCGCTGCTGCGCGGCAAAGCCGCCGGCGGGGCGACCGAGCACGAACTCCGGGCCGAAAAACCCGGAATGCTCAAGGACGTCTACCGCCTTCTCGCCCTGCATCTCGGCGTTCCCCCGGAGGAGTTCGTTTGGCGGGTGAAGAACACCAAGGACGAGATCATAGAAAAGAGCTGTACGCCCCTGTCTTTCTACAAGGAGGCCGTCGGCGTCGACCTGAAGGAGTATGTGACGCTGATGGACCATCCCGCGTGGGCGTACGGCGCATTCTACCGGCTCAATTTCTGCCGCAACCTCCACGACGCCGAGGACATGGGGTTCATCAATCTCGGGGCCGAAGATCTGAAGACATACGCTTCCCGGGCCCTGCTGGACGGCGACCCTGTCTGGTTCGCCGCCGACATCGGCAAGGAGAACAACGGAGACGAGGGGATCCTGCGCGTCGGCATGTACGATTTCGACGCGCTCTTCGGCATCGGCTGCGAGCTGACCAAGGAGCAGATGGTCCGCTATCGCGACGCCACGCCGAACCACGCGATGGTCTTCGTCGGCCTCGACCGCCCCGGCGGGGAGCCGCTCAAGTGGCTC
>JAQVGR010000224.1 GCA_028696635.1 Candidatus Krumholzibacteriia bacterium
TCCCGAGGATGCGCTGCAGGAATCCCATCATTCGCCTTTCTGACGCTCGCGCGGCACGAATGAAAACAGGTCCGGCACGACGCCGTCGCAACGTATAATACAGCGTGAACGGAAATTCGACAAGGCGGTGAGATTATGAAAATTGCTATCGCGGCGGCGCTGGCGCTCGCGGCGCTCACCGCGCAGGCGGGGGCGCAGGATCTGTGGCCGCCCCCGGAGGAGCTCCTTCCATCCATAGAAGCGCTTCAAGGCTGGCGGACCGACGGCGAGCTGCTCGTGTTCGGACCGGACGATCTGTGGGAGTACATCAACGGACAGGCGGAGAGTTTTCTCCGCTACGATTTCATCGAGGTGGCCGCCCGGCATTTCGCGAGCGGAGACAGTCTCGAGATAAAGGTCGAGATCTACCGGCACGGATCACCGCTGATGGCCTGGGGGGTCTACACGCAGTTCCGCAGCCCGGGGGCGGCGTTTCTCGATATCGGCGTCGAGGGGTTCGGCGACGAGTACTCGCTCCTCTTCTGGAAGGGGCCGTACTACGTGCGCGTCCAGACCTGGGACGAGGGCGAGGCGGGGGCGGCGGCGATGCGCCTCTTCGCCGGGCTCGTCGCCGGGGCCGTCCGGTACGACGGGGGAGAGCCGGCCGAGACGGCGGTCTTTCCTCCCGGGGGTCTCGTCTCGCGGAGCCTCTCCTACGTGACAGAGGGGGTGATGGGAAGCGGCAAGCTTCCCGAGGCCTTCGTCGCCGACTACCGGCGCGGCGGAGAGGAGGGTCGGCTCTATCTTTTCCCGCTCGAGCACGAGGAGGACGCCGGCATGCTTCTCGAGTGGTACGCAGGAGAGATCGGCGCCGAGATGCGCGAGGGGCAGGGCGGCGGAGCGGCATGGGAGATCGGCGAGGGCGAGGCCCCGTACCGGGGGCGCGTCGTGCTCTTCCGGCAGGGGCGCTGGATGGGGGTCGCCGCGGGGTTCGGCGCCGGCGGAGGCGAGGGGGAGGTCCTCGCCGCGGAGGCGGCCGCTCTGACCGCCCGGTTCGATGCCGAGTGACGGAGTTCGGGACCCGGGATACGAAGAGACGGAAAGGGCCGGGGATCTTCCCGGCCCTTCGCGTTCCGGTATCCGGCGCGGCTCTACTCGCCGTACATCCGCTTGATCGCCCCCCAGGTCTTATCCTCGGTTGCGGTGAATCCGCACTCGGGGTCGATGCCGTCGGTGTAGTTGAGATAGAGGTTGTTCCATGCGACGGCGGGGTATGTGGGCCTGATGCCGGTGCATTCGGTCATCAAGATTTCACCCGTGCCCGGATGGTTGACGACGGAGATCATGTTCTGGTTGGCGTTCTGGCAGACGATAAGCTGCGTGAAGAACTTGGTCCATTCGGTCTTGCACTCTCCGTAGCAGGCGCTCACCCCCGTCGCGAGGCTGCCGAGGACGATGGTGAAGGTCGGATCGGGGGTGACCGTCGCCGCGATGACCGTGGGGTCGTCGGGGTAGTCGATCATGAACTCCGCGCAGTACGTCCCGTCCGCGCGGGGCAGGCACCAGATCTGCATGTTGACGAGCAGCGGGTAGGCGCCCGGAGGGGCGGCGCAGTACGACGTGCGCGCGTCGTCCACGAACAGGCAGACATACCCCTGCGACTGCGAGTGCGCCGCCGAAGCCGCCATCATGACGATGGCCGCTATAAGAACGATCCGTTTCATGCCGGCTCCTTCCATATGGATTGTTCCCGGTACCTGGAAGCGGCGGAGCGGCTTCGTCCGCCGGGCTTCATTTCAGGCGTACAGTATCAGAATTCTCTCGCGCCTCCTCTCCCCCGGCGGCCGAACCGGCAGGTTTTCGGCCGGGCGCCGGCAGACGGATACGGATTTCCACCAGCGTCGCCGGCGGGGTCCGAACGGTGAAACTGCCGGTCCCCGCGTGGATTTCCGGTTCCGCGTGTAATCATAGGTACACCTTTCTCGGGGCTGTCAACAGGTTTTTTACCGGCAAACTACAAGATGCGTGCCAGCGGGCCGGCCTCTCAGTCATGCTCGAGCAGGCGCGCGGCCCGTTTCATCAGATCGGGGATCGGGAGATGATAGGGGCACCGTTCGAGGCACGCGCCGCAGGCCGTGCAGGCGCTGAACCTCTTCTCCTGCGTCGACAGGCGGGCGACGGCCCACTCGGTCAGGCCGTACCGGCTGTGGTACCCCTCGAGCAGGAGCAGGAACGGGATGTTGAGCCCCTCGGGGCACGGCAGGCAGTAGCGGCAGCGCCGGCAGAAGAGCCCACCCCATGCCTCCCTCTCTCCGTCGAGCAGCGCCGTGTGCTCGTCGGTCGGCCCGGCGAGATCGCCGGCGCGTATGTTCTCGGTCACCTGCTCGATCGCATCCATCCCCGGTATGGCTATGTCGATACCCCCGGCGAGCGCGAACCGCAGCGCCGCCTCTCCGCTGGAGAGCGCGCCGCCGGCGAGCGGCTTCATGCCGATGGTGCCGATCCGCGCGTCGTGCGCGGCGGGAAGAACCGCCTGTCCCCACTCCGTCTCTATCGCGTTGAAGGGGACCTGGATCGTGTCGAACCGCCCCGTGCGCAGCGCAGCGGCGGTCACCTCCCGCGAGTGGCTCGTCAGGCCGATCCATCGGACGAACCCCTCCTCGCGCGCCACGGCGAGGGCCTCCCAGGCCCCGCCCGGGCCGAGGATCCGCTCGAGCTGATCGATCGAGTCGACCGAGTGGCACTGGTAGAGGTCTATCATCCCGGTCCGCAGGTTCCTTAGGCTCGTCTCTATCTCCTTCCGCATCCCGTCCGAATCGCGCGAGAGGGCCTTGGACGAGAGGAAGATCGTGTCGCGGCGCGCGGCGAGGGCGCGGCCGATCTTCTCCTCGCTGTCCGTATAGCCGCGCGCGCTGTCGAAGAAATCGATGCCGCAGTCCGCCGCGTGCAGCAGCACGCGCTCGGCCTCGCCGGCGGTGAGCCCCTGTATCGGGATCCCGCCGAAGCCGACCGCCGCGGCCTCTATGTCTGTCCGCCCGAGGATGCGTCTCTTCATCGCCATGCGGCAGAGAGTACATCATCCTCTCCGCCGGTGCAAGCCGGCGTGAGGCCCCCGCCGGCCCGGACCTGTTTTTCGTCGCGCACGGGGGGAGGGAGTGGTATGCTCGGACGCACCCCCCGGCGGGCGAAAGGAGACGGATGAAGCGCACGAGGATCGTCTGCACGATAGGCCCCGCCTCGCGCGACGAGGCGACCCTGCGCCGCATGTTCGAGGCGGGGATGGACGTCGCCCGCCTCAACTTCTCCCACGGCACGCACGAGGAGCATGCCCGGGCGCATCGCCTCGTGCGGGGCCTGGGACCGCGCGCGGCGATCATGCAGGATCTGCAGGGCCCGAAGATCAGGCTCGGCGAGCTCCCCGGCCCCGGGGTGAAGGTCGAGGAGGGCGACGAGGTCATCCTCTCCGTGGCGAAGGACCCCGGCGGCGACGTGCCGGTCGACTACCCCCATCTCCCCGGCGAGGTCGTCCCCGGCGACGACATCTTCGTCTCGGACGGCGTCATCCATCTCCGGGTCGAGCGCGCCCTGGGCGAGCGCGTTTTCTGCCGCGTGGCGCACGGCGGCGTGCTCGCCTCGCGCAAGGGGGTCAATCTCCCCGGCGTCCGCATCAGCGCGCCGGCGCTGACCGCGCGGGACCGTGACGATCTCGCCTTCGGCCTCGGTCTGGGAGTCGATTACGTGGCGCTCTCCTTCGTCCGCTCGGCCGAGGAGGTCGCAGAGCTCCGCGGCCTGATCTCGAAGGCCGGATCGAAAGCCGGCGTGGTCGCCAAGATAGAAAAGCGGGAGGCCCTCGAGGAGTTCGAGGCGATCCTCGAGCAGGCCGACGCGGTGATGATCGCCCGCGGCGACCTCGGCGTCGAGATCCCGATCGACCAGGTGCCGTTCGTGCAGAAACGGCTGATCAGGAGGTGCCTGCAGGCCGGCAAACCGGTGATCACCGCGACGCAGATGCTCGAATCGATGGTGAGTTCCGAGCTGCCGACCAGGGCCGAGACGAGCGATGTCGCCAACGCGATCCTCGACGGGAGCGACGCGGTCATGCTCTCCGCGGAGACCGCCACCGGCAGGGCGCCGGACCGGACGGTGGAGATCATGCGGCGGATCATCGAGACCGCCGAGGAGTACGCGGCCGAGCGTCCCTCCCCCGCGGCGCCGGACGTCGGGATCGGCGGCGGGGAGCAGGACGCCCTCACCGACGCCGTCTGCGCCGGCGCGGTCGAGACGGCGGAGGCGGTCGGAGCGAAG
>JAQVGR010000225.1:0-1845 GCA_028696635.1 Candidatus Krumholzibacteriia bacterium
GGAGACCTGCGGGCGATGCCACCGGGAGACGGCTGACGATTTCCTCACGAGCCCGCACTACCGGACCTTCAAGCGGCTGACCGACGCCGGCGAGGAGCGCAATCCCTCCTGCCTCCCCTGCCACACGACGGGATACCTGCGTTTCAGCGGGTACGATCCCGGCGCCGAGGAACAGGGAGGGTTGAATCTCAGGGGCGTCCAGTGCGAGGCATGCCACGGCCCCGGGACGGCGCATTCGCGCGACGGCGAGATGCGCCGGCGCGCACGCCAGGCGTGCAGCGAGTGCCACGACGCGCGGCGCAGCCCCCATTTCGTCTTCCAGACCTTCTGGGAGAAGGTCGGGCACCGCGCCCTCGCCGACAGCGCGGGAGCGGCCGAGGCGCACCGTTGACGCAACGGAGGAGCGACGCATGAACGGTTGGCGAGCGCTCGCGTTGATCGCTGCGGCCGCGCTGCCTGCCGCCCGGTGCGCCCCCGCCGCGTCGGTCGAGGTGGATTTCCTCATCCCCGGCGTCTCCCTCGAATCGGTCGACTTCCGTCCGGGCACATCGGTCACCTACCTGATCGTGTCCGAGGCGCACGGCGTCAGGGACTCCTCGCTCGTCACCCTCGCCGTCGAGAGCGCCGACAGCCTTGGGGTGGGGCTGCGGGTCGTCTCCTCTCCGCACCCCTTCGACCAGTCCGAGTCGGTGGCGGTCCATCTCACGCTTTGCCCCGGGGTGCGCGGCGTGCTGACGCCGGACGAGTTCTACGCCTGCATCGGCGACATACTCGTGCGCGACGGGACCGGGCCGATGCGGGAGCCGTCGATAGAGGAGATAGAGGGGTTCGACATCGACAGGCTCTTTCTCAGGAGAAGGGAAGGGCTGCAGCGGGAGCAGCGCTCCCCGGAGACGGTCGTCGTGCCGGCGGGCGAGTTCTCCTGCGAGGTCTGGGAGTACTTCCGCAGCGAGCGGCGGCCCGTGGAGATGGGCGGGATAGAGGCGCTCCGCATCGAGGAGGAGCGGAGCATCCTGCGGATCTGCCCCGACGTTCCGTTCTGGGGGCTCGTATCGAGCCGCGTGGAGCGCTCGAGCAGCACCGCGCACGACGGCGGCGACCGGGCCTGGTCGATGCGCCCGCGGGTGACGGTCACCGAATCGATTCTCCTCGAGTTCCGGACCCCCGCCGACTGAGCCGGCCGCGCTCGACCGCTGCGGGATCCTCTCACCTTTTCATTTGATTGCACCCCCGCAGGGGCTTATTTTTATGGAGGATCGGTCCACCCGTCGCAACGAGGTGCAATGTGAAACGGATCGCATGGGGAATTATCTGTGCCTGCGCCGCAGCGGCGCTCCTGCCGGGGGCTGCCGACGCGGATGCCTTCGAACGATACGGTCTCAGGCCCGCGGCGCTCGTGATCGACTCGGACGACGCGGCGACCTACCGCGCCGTCATGAAGAGGGCGGAGGACCTCGGCGGCAGGGGACTGCTCGGGCTCGCGCCGACGATGGTGTTCGGCCGGTTCCCTTCGGAGGTCGGCCCCGCCGATTTCGGCGATCTCCCCGTGAGTTTCGCCAGATCCTCCGACGAGGTCGATCCGCTGACCGCCGACCTGGCGACGCTGCGCTCCGCGCGGGGGCTCCTCGACGAGCGGATCATCCTCCGTCAGACGGGAGAGACGATCCCGCTCGAGCCGTTCGAGGACCGCGTCCTTCGCGTTCCCCGGGAGGAGATAGATCGCGCCGTCTACCGGGGGCCGCTCACCGGCTCTCCTGCGCAGCTCGCCGACCGGGCCGTCGACCAGAACTCCGAGTTCCTCATCGGCTCGGTGCTCATCAACGTGATCATGCCGGAGAGCAACGG
>JAQVGR010000225.1:1855-4272 GCA_028696635.1 Candidatus Krumholzibacteriia bacterium
GATCGCCGACGCGCTGCGCGACGTCCTGCTCGGGCTGTCGCAGTACGAGCAGGCCTCGCACTGGGTCGATCTTTCCTTCACCGTGAACTGCCCGGCCCTGCACCGCCGCGTTCCCGTCGACATCGAGCCGATCGAGGGGGACTGGGACTACGATCCGATCTGGATCGCCCAGGCGCTGCGGTACCTCGGGGTCGCCCAGTCGTATGCATACTACATGGCGCACCAGTACAACAACCAGACGCGGGCGGTCTACAACACCGACTGGGTCTACTCCTCCTTCGTGGTCGATGCGAGCGCGAACGAGTGCTGGCAGGGGCCGAGCGGAGGGTACGTCGCCTATTCGTACCTCGGCGGACCGTACATGGTCATCCCGTACCCCGCCTGCCGGTTCGGCGGCGGGATACACTTCGGGCACGTCTTCATACACGAGATGAGCCACGGCTTCTGGGCGCTCGACGAGTACGAGAGCGCCGGGGCGTCGTGCAACGAGCGCTCGGGGTATCTCGACTACCGCAACGGGAACTCGTACTATCAGGGGTGCGGCGAGGGTCTTTCCTGCATCATGAACAACGCGACGCTCAGCGAGCCCCTGCCGATCTGCATGTACACGATGGGCCAGGTCGGCCTCGCCGACGACAACAGCAACTCCATCCCCGACCTCTACGAGATCGCCCCGACGGTCGAGTTCGTCTACTCTCCGATGGTCGGCGACACGACCTTCGACGGACAGTACACCGTCTCGGCGAGGTTCCGCAACGACCCCGTCCCGAGCAAGAACTACGCGATCCCCGAAGAGCGCCGGATTTCGTACGCGCCCAGGCTCGCCAAGGGCTGGATGCAGATCAACAGGGGGCTCTGGGAGGAGATCCTGCCCTCGGGAGGCGCCTGGGACAGCCCGAGCGAGCAGATCGGGATGATCCTGGAGGAGGGGCTCGAACCCGGAGAGAACTGGATACGCTTCCGCGTCGAGAACATGGTCGGGCTGCGGGGCGAGGACAGCACGCGGGCGGTCTTCGTGGGGATCAAGTATTACGAGAACACGGCGATCGTCGACCCGGGCGTGATCGAGCTCAACTGGCGCACGGCCAGCGAGATCTTCGGCGCCGACTTCGACGTTCATCGCGAGGACCGGACCGCGGGCACTCCCGACGAGATACTCGCCGTGATCGACGGCGACGAGCCGTCCGATGTCAGCGATACGAGGAACGTCTACCGGTACGTCGACGAGACCGTCGAGCCGGGCCACGAGTACGTGTACCGCATCGTCGGCCGGCTGATCGCCAACAGCGGCGGCTCACTCCGGGAGTTCTCGTACCCCTCGCGCGACATGGTCGAGATCGCGACGATTCCCTTCGCCGGCGGTCTCGTCTCGCCGCTGTTGCCGAACCCGATGGATCAGCGCGGCACGAAGTTCAGCATCAGGGTGCCGAAGAGCTTCAACGACCCGACCTACTCGCGGGGTTCGGGGGGCATCATGCGCGCTCCGGCGGCGATCGAGGTGAAGACGGCCGTGGGGGTCGACGTCTTCGACGTCGCCGGGAGGAAGATCCGCACGATCTACTCGCTCTCGATGTACGGGGGGGACGAGCTGACCCTCCAGTGGGACGGCCTGGACGATCGCGGCGTCCCCGTCTCGACGGGAGTCTATTTCATCAGGATCAAGGCGGGCACGCAGCAGGAAGTCAGGAAGGTCGTCCTGATGCGCTAGCACGTCGCGGCCGCCCCCTTGCGCTCCGCCCCGGGCAGTGCTATAGTGGACGCCGCAGCCGTCGCATTTTTCGCGCTATCGATTATACGGTTGACGGCCGCTCCGGTACGTGGTATAAGCCACCATATCTTGTGCAGGGCTTGCCCATGCACCACTGTATGATGTGGTGACAGGGTCGTGCTATTCGAGGGACGGGAGGAGATGCCATGAAGCGAGAAGCGCACGAATCCACGATACTCGAGAAGAGCAAGAACTACGTGAAGTTCCATAGATTGCTGCGCAAGGCGGAGGAAGACGGGCGGCTCGACGGCAAGTACCGCTGCCCCGTGTGCGGGATGCGGTATCTGAGCGCCCCCGAAGCGGACGCATGCTGCAGGATCGACGATTAGGGCGAGAGCCGCCGGGCCTCGATGGAGGAAACAGTGGGTACGGGCAAGGGAACGAAGAAGCAGACGAAGAAGACGATGGAGCAGTACTGTTCGGCCTGCAAGCAGTCCTTCGAGATGGAAGTGGTCGAGGGGGACGACGGCGCCGAGGTCCTGTGGCTGAAGTGCCCCGGATGCGCCGGTTTTCTCCCGATCATGACCGGCGAGGAGGATTTCGGCCTCGACGACGCGGAGCAGGACGATCATGAAGCGGGCGAGGCCGTCGATCTCGCCCCGGAAGACATAGACAAGGACCGGGCGCGCGAATACAGCGAGTCGGACGA
>JAQVGR010000226.1 GCA_028696635.1 Candidatus Krumholzibacteriia bacterium
GGATTGCTCACCCGGCTCCACCACAGGGCCTCGAGAGAGAGGATCTCTCCCTGGTGACCGACGGCCAGCCCCTCCTCCGGCCCCGCCAGCCAGATCGCATAGAGGATCTGGGAGGTCACCGGGGGGGCCGGCGTCCAGGATCCGTCCTCGAGGGACAGCACCGTGCCGTGATCGCCGACCGCCATGACCGAGCCGCCCGATCCGGTGACGGCCATCAGGTGCTCGAGGGTTCCGCTGTCCTGTGGAGTCCATGGGCCGCCGCCGCTGCGGATGATCTCGCCGTAGAGCCCCACCGCGACGAGGTCGTCGGGGGCGGCCCCCCAGACGCCGCGCAGCGACCGTCCCTCGCCGCCGGGCATCTCGATCCATCCTCCTCCGTCGTACCTGATGATCGTTCCGCCGTCGCCGACCGCGACGACGTCGTATGCCGAGAAGGCGCGGAGCCCGCGCAGGTCGTTCTCGACACCGGTCGCAGCGGGCGACCACGAGCCGGCGCTGCGCCTGATATACGCGCCTCCCACTCCGGCGGCGTGAATGACGCCGTCCGGCGAGGCGGCGACCGCATAGAGGTTCGCCTCGGTCCCCGACTGTTCCGCGATCCACGACAGCCCGTCCCAGCGCAGGACGACGCCGCCGTCTCCGACGGCGAAAACCGTGTCGGGGGCGGTGCCGATGACGGCATTGAGGTCCCGGGAGGTGCCGCTCTCGACGGAGATCCACGCCCCCTCGCCGCGGCGCAGGATCGTCCCTCCGTCGCCGACCGCCCATCCGTCGTCTCCCGCGCCCCAGACGCCGCGGAGCGCCCGGACCGTCGTCTCGATGCGCCAGACCGCCGCGGGGCCCGCTTCGCGCTCCGGAGCGGCAGGGTCGCCGCCGCACGATGCGGAGGCAAGCAGGGGCAGCAGCACGGGGATCGCGAGGGTGACGGCGCGGCGGGGATTCATGATCGTTCCTTTCTCTGCGCGGGGCTCCGGGAGGGGAGCGCGGCGGCGGGGCGGCCGCTGCATTCGGGCGGAGCCGATCTCTCCCTGAAATCTAATCGTTCCTGCGGCCGATAAACAGCAGATTCGGGCTCAGCAGGGACGATTCGAGCCCCCGCTTACCCAGCAGCAGTCTCATGAGCAGATTGAGCAGGGCCTGCGCGGCGTCGGCGCCCAGCCGCAGGATCCGGCCACCCGCCCCCGAGGCGTGGATGAACAGGCCGGCGTTGCATGTCCCGTAGTATCCCGCGAAGAGCGTCTCGATCTGCCGGTCTCTGAACAGGGCGGTGAAGGCGTCCATCCGCATGATATCCCTGTTGTGCAGGGGGATGATCGAGGGGTTGAGCAGCCGGGCCTGCAGGAAATTCGCGCCGCGCATGTTGGGGATGCTCACCACGAGGGTGCCGCCCGGGGCGAGCAGATCGAGGTGCCGGTCGATGGCGGGGGCCGGATCGGGGAAGTGCTCTATGAATCCCCGCGAGACGACGATGTCGAACGATCCGGCGAGGGGGGCGGCGATATCGCGATCGAAGATATCACCCTCGATGAGGTTGCGCGGATCGATCCCGGCCGATGCGAAGCGCTCCCTGTTGAGCGCCGCGCCGGCCGGGGAGGCCTCGACGCCGAACGGCTCCCAGCCGAAGACCTCGCGCATCCGCGTCAGGTGACCGCCGGGGGCGCTGCCGATCTCTACGACGCGCAGCCCTTTCCCGGAGGGGAGGAATTTCGGGTATATCGAGTTCCAGAGCAGGTAGTCCTCGTAGCTGCTCATCCGCGAGCGTACCGCCGCCGGGAGGAGGCGCCGGGCGATCCTCACGTGTGGGGGGGCTGCGCGGGGCCGGGGCCGGCCGTGGACGCCGTCCCAGTAGCTCTCTCCGGCGAGCCCGCCGCCCGGACCGGGCCGATCCACGGCCCGGCCGCCCTCCCCGGAGCCGCTCGGGCCGCCGCGGGGACGGGGTCCGGACTCCCGGGCCGTCACGGCCGGTCCCTCTGCGCGGCCGTATAGAACTGCACTCCGTCGTGCTCGTCGGCGACGACCCGGCCGCTGCCGGTCATCGTCTCGAGGATCTTGATCACGCCGGGCACCGGAATCCCGAGCGCGCGGTGGATGTCCTCCGCGGTGCACGGGCGCCGCTCGAGCAGCGAGACGATCCGGTCCGCGGCGGCGGGATCCTCGCTGCAGGTCCGCGCGGGAGCTGCCGCGACTATCTCGCAGCGCGGCCCGAAGAGGTGCCGGATCCGCTCGAGGCGCTCCGCGTCCAGAGGCCCGACCGCCCGCTCGGTCCCCGGCCTGACCGCCGTGTTGAGCTGTATCCGGTCGATCCGGCGGGAGGAGACGAAGGCGGCAAGGGCTGCGAGATCGTCGTCGTCGGTGTTGTACCCCTCGACGGGCAGTATCTCGAGCAGGACCGTGCCGTGGTACTCGTCGAGGAACGAGCCGAGGCCTCCCGTCAGGCGCTCGAGCGTGCACGAAGGGTGCGGCCGGTTGATCCGCCGGAAGGGAATCTCGACCGCCGCGTCGAGCGACGGGAGGACGATGTCGGCGCGCGAGAGATCGGCGCGGACCTCGGGGAGGAAGAGCAGCGACGAGTTGGTGATCACCGCCACGGGGATGCTGCTGAGCTTCCCGATCTCCTCGATCAGCTCCCCGAGCCTGCCGTAGAGGGTCGGCTCGCCGGCTCCGGAGAGCGTGATCGCGTCCGGCGGCGTACGAAGCTCGGCGAGGGAATCGCGCAGCTCGTCGAGGAGCGTCTCGAGCGGGTAGAACTCCTCCCGGTCGCAGGTGAGACGCGTCGTCGCGCCGCACTCGCAGTAGACGCAGTTGAACGTGCAGGTCTTGTACGGCACCACGTCGACGCCGAGCGATCTGCCCAGGCGCCGCGACGGCACCGGGCCGAATATGCGCCCCATCGGATCCCCCTTCCGCCTGCGGCGGGCGGCCGCTGTCCGTCTCCACCCTTGAATCTAACCGAAACTCACCGCCGCTGCCAGAGGCGAATGCGCCGGCGCCGGGCGCCGCGGCCCAATATGCTTGCGCGGGGCCGCGGCTTCGTTCATTATCGGGGTGGCGCCTCTCGCGGACGGGACGGCGCCGCACATGGAGCGCGGAGGTTCCTGATGGGCGACCACGTGACACAGATGTACAAGAGAAAACGCAGGGAGATCGACGAGATCCTCAAGCTTATCAGGGCGGGGAGCCGGATATTCATCGGCTCCGGCGCCGCCGAGCCGCAGCGGCTGATCCAGATGCTCATCGAACAGGGCAGGAGCATCCCCGATCATGAAACGATCAACCTCATCGAGCTCGGCACGACGCCGTACACCGAATCGGTGATGAGCAGGCCGTTCCACCAGAACGCGTTCTTCATCGGGCAGAACGTCCGGGACGCGGTCAACGAGGGACGGGCCGAGTACACGCCGATCTTCCTCTCCGAGCTTCCCGCCCACATCAGGACGGGGCAGCTTCGCATCGACGTCGCCTTCATACAGGTCGCCCTCCCCGACCGGTACGGGTACTGCTCGCTCGGCGTCTCGGTCGACGTCGTCAAGGCGGGGGCGGAGACGGCGAAGATGGTCATCGCAGAGGTCAACCGGCAGATGCCCCGCACGCTCGGCGACTGCTTCATCCATATCTCCGACATCGACTACATCGTCGAGAGCGACCTGCCGCTGCTCACCTGGGAACCGCCCAAGCCGGACGAGGTCGCGATGCGGATCGGCCAGAACGTGGCCCGCCTGATCAACGACGGCGCCACCATCCAGGCGGGGATCGGGATGATTCCGAACGCGATTCTCTCCAACCTGACCGACAAGCACGACCTGGGCATCCACACGGAGATGTTCTCCGACGGGATCATCGACCTCGTCGAATCGGGGGTCATCACGAACCGCCGCAAGACGATCCACAACGGCAAGATCATCGCGACCTTCTGCATGGGGACCCAGCGGCTGTACGATTTTATCGACGACAACCCGCTGATCGAGTTCCATCCGTGCGACTACACGAACGATCCGTTCGTGATCGCGCAGAACGACAACATGATCTCGATCAACGCCGCCATCCAGATCGACCTGACCGGACAGGTCTGCGCAGATTCGATCGGCGCCTACTTCTACTCGGGGATCGGCGGGCAGGTCGATTTCGTGCGCGGGGCGGCGCGCGCGAAGAACGGCAAGCCGGTGATCGTGCTCCCCTCGACGGCGAAGGGAGGGACCGTCTCGCGGATCGTCCCGTTCCTCGACCAGGGCGCCGGCGTGGTGACCTCGCGCGGCGACGTCC
>JAQVGR010000227.1:0-1921 GCA_028696635.1 Candidatus Krumholzibacteriia bacterium
ACGAGGAACTCTCTCGCCCGATCGAGGTTTCCCAGGGCGATATGGCACCGGGCCAGGCGGAGCAGGGGCAGCGGGTCGTACGGCTTGATTCCCATGTACAGAGAGAGTTTGGGGATCGCCCGGTCGTACGCGCCGGCCCCCATGAGCGATTCGGCTTCGCCGAGCAGGCGGCGGGTGAGGACCCCTTCCATGCGGCCGAGCTTCTCCCTGGCCCAGGAGGCGTCGGGCTCGCGCTGGAGGCCGCGTATGATCAGCTCCCGCGCCTTCTCGAGATTGCCGCGCTTCTCGTGGATCTGCGCAAGCTGCCAGATCGCCGACGTGAAGGTTCCGTCGCGCGTGAGCGATCTCTGCAGGAGAGACTCGGCGGCCGCGTCGTCCCCGCGGGCGAGCGCCTTCTGAGCGTCGATGAAGAGCTGCTCCGCCTCGATCCGCGCCGACGACTGGCCGCCGGCCCCGGAGGCCAGCGCAGCGCAGGCAATGAGGGCCACAACGGCCGTTCTGATCCCGTGCATCCGCATCCCCTTGCAGATTTCCATCCTCCGGCGCATCGTGCCGCACACCCTTCCGCCGCTGGTGCTCGCAAGGACCGTTCCACCCCGGCCCCGTCCGATACATATCTGTTGATTTGGCACGGGCCGTTCTGGTAGACTAGCGGAACTTGATGCAATTTCATGCGGTTAGATAATACAGGAGCACGGACGGACCAGACGCGGGAGGCCGCGCGAGGAGGAGACGATGGATTTCGAACTGACGACCGAGCAGAAAGATATCCAGGAGGCGGCACGGAAGTTTGCAAAAGGTGAATTCACGAGAGAACTGGCTCTCCGGCACGAGGAGGAGCACTCCTTTCCCCGCGAGCTCTGGGGCAAGGCCTGCGAGCTGGGGTTCATCGGGCTCCATTTCCCCGCCGACCAGGGAGGGGCGGGGCTGGGGATCATCGAGAACGCCCTGGTCGTCGAGGAGTTCTGCCGCCGCGACTCGGGGCTCGGAACGGCGCTGGCCCTCTCCGACTTCGCCTCGGAGATCGTGATGCGCCACGGCTCCCCGGAGCAGAAGGCGAAGTACCTGCCCGCCGTCGCCGGGGGCAGGATGATATCGGCAGGGGCGTTCACCGAGCCCAACCACGGCAGCGACATCACCCGCATGGACACGCGCGCGGCGCGCGACGGCGACTCGTGGGTGATCAACGGCACGAAGATGTTCATCACCAACGGGCAGATCGCCGATTTCTACATCGTCCTCTGCCAGACCGATCCCGACGCCGACCCGTCGTATCGCGGGATGGCGACGATCATCGTCGACAAGGGCGCCGAGGGGCTCTCCACCGAGGACGCGGGGATCAAGATGGGGATCAAGATGACCTCGACCGCAGAGGTGATCTTCGACAACGTGCGGGTGCCGGCAGGCAACCTCATCGGCAAGGACGGGAAGGGATTCTACCAGGTCCTCGAGTTCTTCGACGAGAGCCGGATCGAGATCGCCGCGACGGCGCTGGGTATTGCGGCCGGCGCCTTCGACCGCGCCCTCGACTACGCGCTCCAGCGCGAGCAGTTCGGCCGGCCGCTGGCGAAGTTCCAGATCACCCAGCACAAGCTCGCCGACATGGCGACCGCGATCGAGTACGCGCGGCTGCTCACCTACAAGGCGGCGTGGAACTTCGACCAGTGCAGGATCGATCCGAAACTCACCTCTATGGCCAAGTACGTCGCGGCCAGGACCGCGGTGAGCGTCGCAGACGAGGCGATACAGATCCTCGGCGGATACGGGTATATGACCGACTACGAGGTCGAGCGGTTCTACCGCGACGCGAAGATCGCCGAGATCTACGAGGGGACGAAGGAGATCCAGAAGAACACGATCGCAGGGCAGCTGATCAAGGAGCGATGACGGGCATGCGGGCAGCACGGGTCATGAAGGCGGC
>JAQVGR010000227.1:1931-4251 GCA_028696635.1 Candidatus Krumholzibacteriia bacterium
GGGGGGTGCGGCGGGGGAGAAGGGGGCGGGGGCGAAGGCGGGCCGGACACCATGCGGGCGGAGCGGTCCGCAGAGGGGCTCGCCTCCGTCACGCTGGAGGGTGTCGAGGGGCCGGACCGCTCGATCGCGGACTACCAGGGCAGGATCCTCGTGGTCAACCTTGTCGCCACGTGGAACAGCGACTCGAAGGCGATCGTCGAGATCATGAACGAGATCCAGCGCAAGTTCCGCCGGAACGTGACGGTGATCGCCGTCGCGCTCGACGATCGGGGGGTAGAGGGGGTCCGGTCGTTCGCCGGCGAGACCGGTCCGGACTTCGATGTCTTCCTCGGCGGCGATTCGGCGGCGGCCGGGTTCGGCGCGCCGCGGCGGTTCCCCACCACGTTCGTGCTCACGCGCGACGCGAAGGTATACGCGAAGATCGAGGGGCTGAAGCGGTACGACTATTACCATAATGTGATCATCAGCATGTTCCAGAAGCGGATGTGACCGGCCGGGCGGTGAGAGATGCCGTTGACGTTCACCCAGGACCAGATAGCGCTGATCAACCTGCTCCTGCGCATGGAGGGGATGGCGGGGATCGTCAGCCTCGTGCGGGGGTTCCGGTTCTCCGGGGGGCTGCTCCTGCGGGCGCGCCCCCCGCGCGGGGCGCGGCTGCGGTTCCTGCTGCTCGTCGCGGTGATCTTCCCCGCCGGCATCCTCATCCGCAGGCTTTCCGCGCAGGCGGCGATGGACCTCTCCCTCGAGGGAGCGCTTTTCGCGGGCCTGATAGGCGGCGCGTGGGTCGGCGCGGGGGCCGGATCGGCCGTCGGGCTGACCTGCTTCCTGCTCGGCGAGAAGGTCTCGCTGCCGCTCTACGCGGCCGCCGGCCTCTCCGCGGGGCTGCTCTTCGACCTGCTCCGGCGAGGCGGCGAGATCTGGAACTACTCGCTCAACCCGCTGCTGATAGTCTATTCCTTCATCGAGCGGCTCGCGCACCGCTCGCTCGACCGGAACTTCATCCCCCTGGCCCTCGCCGTCGGCTTCGCCCTGGTCCGGTACTTCCTGCTCGAGCGTTTCGGCGCGCGCGGGCTGATCTACGGGCACCCGGCGCGGGACTGGCTCTTCATCGCGATCGATCTGCTCGTGCTCGTCTATACGACGGGGTTCGCGCTGAAGCTCGCCGCCAACGCGCGGGCCGAGATGATCCACCGCGCCGAGGAGCGGCAGCTCGCGCACGCGCGCCTCGCCACGCTGCGCAGCCAGATCAACCCGCATTTCCTCTTCAACACGCTCAACTCGATCAGCGCCCTGATCAGGACCGACGCCGAAACGGCTCGGGAGATGACGAGGCGGCTCTCGTCGATATTCCGCAAGTCGCTCGAGGACTCGAGCGACACGCATCCGCTCTCGAGCGAGATCGACTTCATCGACGATTATCTTTCGATCGAGCGGGTCCGGTTCGGCGACGAGCGTTTCCGGTTCGAGCGCGACCTCGATCCGTCCACGCTCGCCGCGCCCGTTCCCTCGCTCCTGCTCCAGCCGCTCGTGGAGAACGCCGTCAAGCACGGTATCTCCCGGCGGACCGAGGGAGGAACGGTGCGGATCGTTTCGCGGCGTGCGGGTTCGGGGGTGGAGATCGTCATCGAGAACGACGGGCCGGTCTTCGGCCCGCTCGAGCTCGAGGCCCTCTTCGAGAGGGGTGTCGGCCTGCGCAACGCGGCCGAACGGCTCGATATCTATACATGCGGGAGAGGGCGCCTGACGATCGCCGCGCGGCCCGGGGGCGGGGCGGTCGTCACCGTGCTCCTCCCCGCCGACGCCGGAAGGGGTGACCCGAGTGCCGATACGTGCGTTGATAGTCGATGACGAGGAGCTCGCCCGCAGCGAGATGCGCTTCCTCCTCGAAGGGATGGAGGATGTCGTCGTCGTCGGGGAAGCCTCGGGGGGCGAGGAGGCGGTCCGCCTCGTCTCCGAGCTCGCTCCCGACCTGCTCTTCCTCGACATCCAGATGCCCGTGCTCGACGGGTTCGGGGTCGTGCGGAGGCTGATCGAACGCGGCGCGCCGCCCCTGGTCGTCTTCACCACCGCGTACGACCAGTACGCGATCCGCGCCTTCGAGATCCACGCGGCCGATTACCTGCTCAAGCCGATCGAGCGGGAGCGGCTCGCCGAGGCGGTGCAGCGCTCGCGCGAGATCCTGCCGTCGCGGGGCGAGGCCGCCGAGAGACTGCGGCGGCTGACCGGTCACATCAAGGCCGGCCGGAAGTTCCTGCCGCGCCTCGTCGTGCGCCGGGGCGACGGGGTCGATCCCGTCGACGCCGACCGGGTCTCCCTGATC
>JAQVGR010000228.1 GCA_028696635.1 Candidatus Krumholzibacteriia bacterium
TCTCTCTGGCGCGAAACGGCGAGCTGCACGAGCTTGGCGAAGATCGGCGCGAGGATCGCCAGCGCCAGCGCCGCGATGATGAGGATTCCCCCTCCGCCCTTGTCGTCTCCGCCGCGCCGGCGGCGACCGCCCCCCCAGAAGACGCTGCGCAGGAAGAAATCGCTGATCAGGGCGATCGAGCCTACCATGATCCCCACCATCATCGCGAAGAGTATGTCGCGGTTCTGCACGTGGGAGAGCTCGTGGGCCATCACCCCCTGGAGCTCGTCTCGGCTGAGCTTCTCGAGCAGCCCCGTGGTGATGGCGACCGAGGCGTGGGCCGGATCGCGCCCCGTGGCGAAGGCGTTGGGAGCGGTGTCGTCGATGATGTAGATCGCCGGCATCGGCACGCCCGCGGCGACGGCGAGCTCCTCGACGACGTTGAAGAGCCGCGGATGATCGCGCTTCTCGATCTTCCGCGCCCGGCTCAATCCGAGGATCATCCCGGCGCCGCCGTAGTACGCGACGAGCGAGGAGATCACTGCGACGACGAGGGCCGCCGCGACGCCCCCGTAGCCGTTTCCCCAGTACTCGCCGATCAGGTACCCGAGCAGAACGAGCACTGCGGTGACGAGCGCGACGAGCAGCCACGAGTTCCGCTTGTTCTGGGCGATCTGGTCGTACATCTCTTCATTCGCCGGCCGGGGCCGTTACGACGTGAAATCCACCTTCGGCACCTCGCGCTGCGCCTCGTCCTCGAGCTCGAAGAACTCGCGCTGCGCGAAGCCGAACATGCCGGCGACGACGTTCGACGGGAACATCTCGGTCCTCGTGTTGTACGCCATCACCGTATCGTTGTAATGCTGGCGCGCGAACGAGATCTTGTTCTCCGTCGAGACGAGCTCCTCCTGCACGGCGAGCATGTTCTGGTTCGCCTTCAGGTCGGGGTAGTTCTCGACGACGGCGAACAGCGATCGCAGCGTCTGGGTGAGATAATTCTCGGCTTGCGCCTGCTCCTTCACCCCCGAGGCGTTGATCGCCTGCTGGCGCGCCTTCGTGACGTTTTCGAGGACCTCGCGCTCGTGCTTGAGATACCCCTTCGCCGTCTCGACGAGGTTGGGGATCAGGTCATACCGGCGCTTGAGCTGCACGTCTATTTGCGCCCAGCCGTTGTCGCACCGCTTTCGCAGGGTCACCAGCGTGTTGTAGATCCCGATGAACCCGAACACGACCACCGCGAGCACGATGAGCAGTATCCAAAGAGCCACGGGCGACCTCCGTTCCGCCGCGCCGGGCGCGTGCGATGCGACCGGGACGCGGCTGTGTTCCAGCGGCCCATTATAAGGGACGCCTCGCGAGGCGGCAAACACAGTTT
Organism: Candidatus Krumholzibacteriia bacterium; assembly: GCA_028696635.1. Lineage (GTDB taxonomy): Bacteria > Krumholzibacteriota > Krumholzibacteriia > Krumholzibacteriales > Krumholzibacteriaceae > JAQVGR01. The sequence goes on from JAQVGR010000228.1 coordinate 1,355, forward strand.
CTCCGCTCCGCCCGGAGACAGTACCCCGGCGGGGGTCCGGATATTCAACGGATGCGTCGCCGGAGCGGGCGCCGTGCGGCGATACGGCCGGAGCAACCGCGGGAAAGCGCCGGGCAGGCCCCTTCCTTTCCAGGCGCCCCATGGCATAATGAGACGGGACGCGGAAGCACGAGGCGCGTCCAGACTCCCGGCCGGCGACAATCAACATCCTGTAAAATAATCGTTTAAACCCTCGGGGAAGCACCGGCGACCGTTTGGCACGCCCGTTGCTGATTGCCTCTGCGAGGGGACTGAAGACTCACTTAGAGAGAAGGAGGTCTCACGATGAGGAAGGTCTTCTTTGTTCTGCTGGCGTTGTCCCTGAGCGGCTTCATGGTCGCCTGCTCGGAAGACGACACCACACCGATCACCCCGACGCCTCCGGACTTCGGGATCAACACATCGGTCATCGAGCAGGGGTACACCTGCACCCCGTACGACGTCATGCTGGAAGCGGTCGGCGGCACGCAGCCCTACACCTGGGCTCTCGCTGCCGGCTCGACCCTGCCCGAGGGCGTCGCTCTGACCGCCGACGGCCGCATCCACGGCCTGCTGGACGCCGCCGGCGAGTGGGCGTTCTCGGTCGTCTGCACCGACGCCGCCGACACGCCGCACACCGACGAGGTCGATCTGACGCTCACCGTCGACGTCCCCGCCAACCCGTCGATCGCCATCTTCTATGACGGCGACGCGATGGACTGCGGCGCCGAGACGATGGCCTTCACGCCGCTCGACTGCTACGTCTTCATCATGCTCGAGGACGGCACTCCCGACTGCGCGTGGGCGACCGAGTTCAAGATCTCGATCGAGGACGAGAACGGCACCGTGCTGACCGCCGGAACGCACTACACGCATTCGTACATCACGTACGACGAGGAGATCGCGCTGACGATGGGCGATCCGTTCAGCGGCATTGCGATGACGTTCAGCCGCGCGATGCCGTACGCGTACTACGGCGACCTGCACGTGATGACCTTCGGGCTGCTCCTGCTGGAGGACCTGGACAACCTGACGTTCCGCGTCGGGCCGAGCCCGGACACCGGCGCCACCCGTCCGATCATCGCATCCTGCGACGCGCAGCACAGCGTCGTCGAGGTGAACGGCCGGGCCGCGACCCTGAACTACGTCACCGAGTAGCCGGGCCGCGCAGGCACGAGACAAGACGCCCCTCGGGTGACAGCGGCTTCAGCCGCCGATCCCGAGGGGCTTTTTCTGCCGGCGGACGGAACGCCGCGGCTCACTTCTTCTTGAGCAGGTCGAGAAGCTTCTTCCGGGCCCCCTCGATCAGATTCTCCCCCGCCTTCTGCTGCGCCTTCGTCTGGTCGAGCTGCATCTTCGGCGACCTGGCCGTGCCCCCGATGTCGAACTCGAAGACGAGATTGCCCGCTTCGTCGCGGAACAGGTCGACGAGGTCGCGGTACTGCCCGAGGTCCTTCATGCGGCTCTGCATGGCGGGGGTCAGCAGGAGCTTCGCGCGGTAGTCGATCGTCCCGTCGAATCCGAACGATCCGGAGATGTCCCAGTTGCCGCTGTCCGACCTGATCTGCCACAGGTCGGCGGCGACGCGGCCGCCGCCGACGGTGAATTTCTCGACCCACTCGTCGAAGGAGAACCGCTCCGCGAAGGGGAGAGCGATGCCTGCCGCCTTCAGCGGCTCGGTGAACCGTGAGAGATCGACCTGCCCGTTCGTCGATGCGGCGCTACCCGCTGCGGTGAGGCTCTCGAGAAAATCGATGCCGGGACCGCTCTCGAACCGCCCGCCGATGGAGAGCGAGAACTCGCCGCTGACCATCCCGGCGGCGCCGTGCCGTCCCGGAAGGGCCTGATCCGCCTGCACCCCCTTGAAGTCGATATCGATCTCGGCGGGAATGCGGGAAGGATCGCGCAGGTCGGCTTTCACCGTGCCCGATCCGGATCCGCCGGCGTAGCGCATCGTCACGGGATCGGCGCGCAGGATCCCGTCGCTCAGGCGGGCCCTGGCGTCGATGTCCGTCAGCACAGCCCCTGTGGCGATCACCGAGTCGACGCGGACCGACACGAAGGTCTTCTTGAGCAGGAGCAGGGTCGCCGGGTTTCCGGCGAGGGGATTCGCCTCCGGCCCGCCGGCGCCGGTCGCGGCGGGCGCGGCGCCCGCCTTCCGCTCCGCAGACGCCTCCTGCAGCGGTATCGCGTTGAACGAGCGTCCCGTCACGGAGAGAGAAACGTCGGGCGAGGCGGTGAGCCTCTCGAGGGCCTCTCCGGGGGTCTTCGGCCGGCCGTCCCCGCGCGCCAGCAGCGAGAGCTCGGCCAGCGCGGGCATGATCCCCCGAAGGTCCCCGGTCGCCTTCCACGGGCTCCCCCCGAGCAGGAACGACGCATCCACCCCGGTGACGTCCCCGCCCGAGAGTTTCGCCGCGGCGGAGGCGCGCGACAGGCGCAGCGGCGAGCCGGCCGCCTGCAGCTCGAGACCGGCCGCCCTCACCTCGCCGCCGAGATCGATATCGGCCCACGCTTTGCGTATCGACGCCGCATCCGCCGCCTCGCCCGCCGGGAAGAGTCCCATCAGCGTCTCTGCTCTCCCCGAGCCGCGGACCTGCGCCTCGAGGATCCCGGCCGGAGCCGGCGCCGCGGGGGCGGCCGCCGCGGCCGCCTCGCCGATATCGACGCGCGCATCCGCCGCGAAGCCGATCACCCCCGGCTTCTTCGGCTCCCCCTCGAGGGGGACATCGAAGGAGACCACGATCCGCGAGCGTCCGGCATCGACGCGGATGCTGTCCGAGAAGATCCTCTCCGCCGAGAACCGGACCTCGCCGCCGGCCAGCAGGGGCAGATCGAGGCCGGGACGGCGCCGCGAGAGTGCGT
>JAQVGR010000229.1 GCA_028696635.1 Candidatus Krumholzibacteriia bacterium
AGGATCCCCGCCATGACGATGTAGACGAGCACGATCGCGAGGATCATCGCCGTCCGGATCGAGGCGAACGACTCGTCCTGGATCTCGGCCATCCCGCCGTACCGCACCGTCACGCCGGCCGGAATCACCAGCTTCTCGAGCTCGGCGTCGATCAGGCGGCGGGCCTCGCTGAGCGAGCCGGTCGAGATGTTCGCCGTGATCTCGACCATGCGGCGCTTTTCCTTGTGCCTGATCTCCGATTCGCCGGTCCGCCGCTCGAGGACGCCGATATCGGAGAGGGGGACAGTCCCGCCCCCCGGCATCGCGATCGGCAGATCATCGAGCAGGGCCGGATCGCGGCGGGAGCGCTCGTCGAGTCGGACCACGATGTCGTACTCCTCCCCCGACTCGCGGTAGACTCCTGCCTGCTCCCCCTCGTACGCGGCGCGCAGTATCATCCCGACCCCGGCGGGGGTCAGGCCGCGCTCGGCGAGCTGGCGGCGGCGGGGTCGCAGGGCGATCTCCGGCTTGCCCGCCTTCTCGCTCGTCTGCACCTCGACGAGCCCCGGCGTGCTCTGCACGATGCCGTAGACCGCGCGGGACACGGCGGCGAGGTTGCGCTGGTCGCTGGAAAGAACCTCGATCAGCAGATCGGTCTGGCTCCCCCCCTCCCCCGATTCGGCGAGGACCTGGATCTCGGCGTCGGGCAGGTCCGCCAGGTCTCTCCTGATCTCGTTCATGAACTCGGTGATCCGGATCCCCCGCTCGCTCCCCTTGACGAGCCGGACGATGATCTGGGCCTCCTCGACGCCCCGCTGGCCGCCGCCGATCTTCGTGATGACGCCGGTCACCTCGGGGCGGCCGCGCATCTTCTCCTCGATCCGGGCGGCCACCTCCTGCGTCCGCTCGAGGCTCGTCCCCGCGGGGAGCCGCATCGTGATCACCGCCATGTCCTGGTCGATCACCGGCATGAACTCGCCGCCGACGAAGGCGAAGAGGACTATCGCGAAGATGAACATGACGACGCTGATCGAGATCGGGATCCAGCGCCGGTCGATCATGAACGCGAGCGCCGAGCGGTAGCGCCCGGCGAGGTCGTCGTAGAAGCGATCCCACGCGGTCGTGGCCCGGACCCACCAGTGGCCGGCCGGCCTCCCGCCGGCGCCCTTGGGCCGCAGCACGCGCGCGGCGAGCATCGGGACCATCGTGAAGCTGACCACGAGGGAGATGATCGTCGCGAAGACGACCGTCACGCCGAACTGGATGAAGAACCGCCCGATGATCCCGCTCATGAAGGCGATCGGCGTGAACACGACGATGTTGGTCAGGGTCGAGGCGAGCACCGCGACGGCGACCTCGCCGGTGCCGCGCTCCGAGGCCTCGGCCGGGTCCATCCCCTCGCGCACGTGCCGGGTTATGTTCTCGATCACGACGATCGAGTTGGTGACCAGGGTGCCGATCGAGATCCCCAGGGCCATCAGCGTCATCAGGTTTATCGTGAATCCCGCGCCGTCGATCAGCAGGAAGGTGGCGATCACCGAGACGGGCATCGAGAGCGCCGCGACGACGGTCTGCCGCCAGTTGTGCAGGAACAGCATCAGGAGGATCGAGGTCAGCACGATCCCTATCATGATATTGGAGAGCACGTCGCTGACCGCGTCGAAGACGAAGGTGGCAGCGTTGCTCGTGATCGTCACCTCGACGTCCTCGTCGAGGATCCCCTCGAGCTCCCCGAGGGCCTCGTAGACGCCGTCGGCGACCTCCACCGTGTTCCCGTCGGCCCGCTTGCTGATAGACAGGCCGATCACCGGCTGCCCGTTGTACGTGGACGATTCCCGCAGCTCCTCGGTCGTGTCGAGCACTTCGGCGACCTCGGAAAGCTCGATCGTGCCTCCCGAGCGAAGGGGCAGCCTGATCCGGGAGATCGCGGCGGGATCCTCGAACTCTCCGATCATCCGCACCGTCGTCTCGGCCGCTCCCCGGGTGATGTGCCCGGCGGGCACGTTGAGGTTCTGCATCCCGACCATGCCGACCACGTCGAGGAGCGTCAGGCCGTACGCCCGCAGCCGTCCCGGGTCGACCTCGATCCTGATCTCGCGCTCGCGCGCCCCGACGACCTCGACCTCGGCGACCCCGCCGATCCTGCTGAGGCGCTCCTTCACGATGCGGTCGGCGACCTGGTAGACCTCCTGCAGCGGACGCGGGGCCGAGACGGCGAGCTCCATGATCGGAAACTCGTTGATGTCGAACTTCTGGATGACCGGCTTCTCGATCCCGTCGGGAAGCTCGTAGAGGATCGCGTCGACCTTCTCCTTCACGTCTATCGCGTCGAGGTCGACGCTCGTCTCCAGCTCGAACTCGACGAGAACGAGCGAGACGTTCTCCTGCGAGTACGACGTGAGGTTCTTCACGTTCGCGATCGTGGCGATCTCGTCCTCTATCTTCTTGGTGACCTGGCTCTCGATCTCGGCCGGCGAGGCCCCCGGATAGACCGTCGAGACGACGACGAAGGGGAACTCGACGTTGGGCATCATCTCGACGACGAGTCGCCGGTACGAGTAGATGCCCATGACGACGAGCAGGACGATGATCATCGTCGTCAGCACCGGTCTGCGCACGAAGAAGCGGAAGAGGTTCATCGCTCACCCTCCCCGCGGGCGACGATCCTGACGAGGGTCCCGTCCTCTATCATCGTCTGCCCGAAGACGACGACCCGCTCTCCCGCGGCGACCCCCTCGAGGATCTCGACCTCGTCCGAACCCCGCAGCCCCACCGCGACGACTCGCTGCCGCGCCGTGAGCGCCCCGCCGCTCTCCTCGACGACGAACACGGCGAGATTCCCGTTGCGCTGCAGGAGGCATCCCGCCGGGACGGTGACGACCCCGCGGCGGTCGCCGGTGAGGACCCGCATCGACACGAGCACGCCGGGGATCAGCCTGCCGCCGGGATTGGGGAAGGTCGCCTCCCCGGCGAGCAGGTGCGTCTGGGGATCGGCGGAGAGATCGAGCCTCGTGATCCTTCCCTCTCCCCGCTCGCCGGTCTCGGTGGAAAACCACTCGGCGCTCTGCCCCACGCGCAGGGCCATCGCCTGCCTGCTCCCCGCCTCGAAGGAGATCCGCACCGTGTCGGTGCGGGCGACCCACGCGACCGGAGAGCCGTTCATCGCCGTCTCGCCCTCCTCGACGAGCAGGCTCGTGACGATCCCGGCCCTGTCGGCGACGAGGTTGATCCCCTCCCGCGCGTTGAGAAGGTCGGTCTCGGCGATGTCGAGTGCCATCTCGGCCTTGTCGAGCTGCTGCTTCGAGACGGCCCCCTCATCGTACAGGGTCCGCATCCTGCGCTCGTCGCGCAGGGCGTCCTCGTAGAGCGCCTTCGAGCGGCTGTACGAGTGGAGCATCGGGTTCGGTGCGGTCTTCGCCAGGCGGACGACCACGTCGCCGGGGGCGACCCGGTCCCCCTCGCGGCGCAGCACGTCGGCCACCCGTATCGTGTTCGTGGAGACGATCGGGTACTGGACGATCCCCTCGACCGTGCCGGCGAGGCCGGTCCAGACCTCTATGTCGCCCGTCTTCGCCGCGGCGACCTCGACCGGTATCCCCTCTCTCTCCTGGATGTCCCTGATGCTCGCGGCCGACTCCCCCCGCTGAAGGGTCCAGAACCGCAGGGCGAACAGGACGGCGACGACGGCTATCGAGGCGATCGCCGCCAGCCGCCTCCTGCTCCCTGATTGTCTACTCATCACCGTTCTCCTTTCGGTCCGATCCCGCGGGGGACGCCGTCCGGCCTCCGCCCACCGTCAGCTCCAGCGCCGCATCGGCGATATTCGCCGCGAAGAGCGCCTGAGCGTACTGTCCGCGCGCCGTCGTCAGCGCGAGCTCGGCGTCGAGCCGCTCGAGCGGGGTGGCGAGCCCGTTGGCGAGCCGCACCTCGGCGAGCCTGTATGCCTCCTCGGCGAGTCCGACCGCCTCGCGCCTCCCCTGCAGCGCCGCGATCGCATCGACCACGGCCAGGCGGGAGACCCGCACGGCGAGATCCGTCTCTCGCGACATCCGGTCGCTCTCGATCTCGGCGGTGCGCAGGTCGGCCCGGGCCCGGTCGATCCGCGACTTCGCCCTGAAGCCGTCGAAGAGCGGCCAGGCCAGCCCGACGGTGACCGCCGACGAATGCGCGATCTGTCCGCTCCCGGGCAGTCCCGCGTTCGACCACTGCCCCTGCAGGAGGTAGTTCGCTCCGAGCTGCA
>JAQVGR010000230.1 GCA_028696635.1 Candidatus Krumholzibacteriia bacterium
CATCTTCGCGTCGATGATACGCCGGATCCTCGCCGCCGCCTCCACCACGTCGATCCCGAGCGGGTCGGCGATCTTTTCACGGATCGCCTTCTCGGCCAGTTCTTTCTTGAGCTGCCTCTTTCCGCCCAGGTAGTTGTCGGGATTGAGGTAGCCGAGGACGAGGTCCGCATCGGTCACCGTCGGCTCGGAGCCGCCCTGATCATAGCACGCGGGACCGGGCATCGAACCGGCGGACTGAGGGCCGACCTCCAGCCTGTCGCCGAAGAGGGTGTTGATCCAGGCGATGGAGCCTCCCCCCGCGCCGATCGACTTGACCTCGATCGCCGGGATGTTCGTGCGCCATCGGTCGATGACCGGAATGAAATCGTAGGTCTTGATCTGGCCGTCCGACACGACCCCGATGTCGTAGGATGTCCCCCCCATGTCCGTGAAGATGAGGTTGTCCATACCGTACATCCCACCGATGTACCGGCTGCCGTGCAGACCGGCCACGGGCCCGGCGTTGTAGGTGAGGATCGCGCGCGTCCGGGTCACCTTCTTCATCCCCCCGACGTTCTGGACGAGCGCCAGGGGTTGGCTGTACCCGTTGTCCTTGAGCTCCCAGATGAGCCTCGTCAACTCCTCGCCCATGACGCTGTGGATGTAGGCGTTGACGGTCGTCGTCGTGAAGCGGGTGTACTCGCCCATCTTGGGTGAAATGCTGTGGGAGAGAAAGACCGGCATCGAACCGAGATAGTCCTCCGGGTATTCCTCTTCGATGATCTGCTTCACCATCGCCTCATGGACCGGGTTGTAGCAGGACCACATGAGGCAGACGACATAGCCCATCGCGCCGTTTTCCATCAGGCGCTGCAGATTATCGAGCACATCGTCCCTCTTCAACGGCATGATCACGTTCCCGAAGGAGTCGATCCGCTCGCGCAGGCCCACGATCATATCCCGAGAAATCAGGGGCTCCGGCTTCTGGATACGGGCCAGGTTCTTGGTCTCATGCCCGAACAATCCGTCCGCCCAGGATCGCCCGCGCCCGATGGCAATGGTGTCCTCGAACCCGGCCGTCGTGATCAGCCCGAGTTTCGGGCCGGTCCGTTCGATCAGGGCGTTGGTCCCCAGGGTCGTGCAGTAGCGGATCGATTCGCAGCCGTTCATGAATTTCTTCAACGGCAGATTGAAATCCTTTGCCAGCTCCCGCAGGCCCCTCATGAAGCCGACAGAAAGATCGTAGTGGGTGGTCGGTGATTTCGTGATCGCAAAACGACCGCCATCCTGTTCCGCAAAAAAATCGGTGAAGGTCCCGCCGATGTCCACTTCGACTGTGTAGCTCATCTTCCCCCTCCTGTCGGTATGCCGTGTCTCTGCTTCAGCGCGTCGATATCCAGTTCTATATCGTGGGTGATCGGATGGCCGGGCGGGAGATACTGATTCTCGACCATCAGGCCGCATTGCGGACAATAGAATTCTATGATTCGACACCACTCGGGGTCGGGGGCGTAGGTGTACGCGGCATCCTTCGCCAGAGGCTCGTGGATCTCCTCGGGCATCCTTTCCCGCACCAGGCAGCCCTTCTTGTAGTTGTCCCGGGCACTGACCAACTCCCGGTTACACCGGTTGCAGCACCACATCTCCTTTTCGAGATCGATATCAAGCGCGTCGGTTATTCTGATCTTCATGCTGTCGCCTCCTCGAAAATCCCGTTGCAGTAGGCATCCACCGTGTAGGTCCAACCCTCCCTCACCACGTAGGTGGTATCGACGGCCTCGACGATCGCCGGCCCTTCGACCACATTTCCGGGCATCAGTTTGCCCCTGTCGTAGAGGGGCGTCTCGATAAACCCATCCTCGCTCCAACAGACCTCTCGCGCGCCCATGCGGGCCGGAGAGGGATCCCGCGCGCCAGGCTGCTGCTCCGTGATCTCGTAGTGGGGGATCGCCGCGGTGGCGTGGAGAAACACGACAGGCGAAAAGACACTTTCCGCCTCCGAGAACCTCGGCGCCTGTTTTTGGAGGGTCTCAGCCATTCCCGCCTCCCACTCGAGTCCCCTGATCCTGATCCGGCCCTCGGGCGTGTCATCCCCGGAACTCAAGAAGAATTCCACCCTGTAGCGCACGTCCGATTCGTCGAACCCCTCTCCCCGCATATCGCGTGAGGCACCGGCATGCATCTCCTCGAGGACCCGGCTGATTTCACTCCCCGTGCTCATCCTCCCGTTCTCTTTGATCCAGTGTCCGAGGCGCCGCGAGTAGATGTGCCAGATGTCCATGCTGGAGAGCGAACACGCCGAGAAGACCGAGGCATAGCGCGGCGTGATGATCTTCCGGATGCCCGCGTGCCGGGCGAGGCCGCAGCAATGGGCCGAACCCGCACCGCCGTAGATGACGAGAACCGGATCGAGATCGGGGCGGATCGACTCGGCCGTCGCCTTGAGCTGAGCTCCCATGGTCGCATCCACAGTGTCCCTGATCGCCAACGCCGCTTCGAGCACGCTCTTGCCGGTCTGGGAGGCGACCCTGTTTTCGATCGCTTCGAAGGCCTTTTGGGCATCGAGCTGCATCTTTCCGCCGAGATAGTAGGCCGGATCGATGCACCCGAGGACGATGTCGGCATCGGTCACCGTCGCGTTCGTCCCCCCGAGGCCGAAGCAGGCAGGTCCCGGAAGCGCCCCGGCCGACTGCGGACCCACCTGAAGGCGCCCTTTGCGCACGCTCGCAATGGACCCTCCGCCCGCCCCGATGGCCTTGATGGCGACCATTGGCGTGCTGAGGGCAAGGCCCTCCACATCCGGCTTCAGGGTGAAGTTGGGCTGTCCGTTCATCACGATGCCCATGTCGAAGGAGGTGCCGCCCATATCGCCGGAGACGAGCTTCGGGACGTTGTAGAGCCGCGCGAGCGCCGCGACGCCCATGAGGCCCGCGGCGGGCCCGGAGTTGTAGGTGTTGATCGCCCTCGTCTTGGACACCCGCGCGACGCCGCCCGTGGCATGCACGATCAGCAGGGGGCGGCTGTAGAACCGTTTGCGCAGATCCTCTCCGGCCTTGTAGAGGAACTTGACGAGCCGGGCGTGGATGTAGGCATTGACCACAGCGGTGTTGATCCGCTCCTGGTCACCGGGCAGCTGGCTGACATCGGATGCGAGAAACACCGGCACCGATCCGAGATAATCCCGCGGGTATTCCTCCTTGATCCAGCTCCGCGCCCGCCGTTCGTGAACGGGGTTGTAGACCGAATTCCCCAGACAGACAACGAGGCATCGGGCGCCCTGATCGAGCAGTTCCTGGGCCGATCTCAGCACCTCCTCCCGGTCGAGGACCTCCTTTTCGTTCCCTTCTTCATCGACCTCCCCTGTCAGGGTTCGAACCATCTCCGGGTAAACGAGGGGCGAATCATCCTCGTCGTTCACCACCTCGAGACCCTCCTCCCGGCCCCGGCTCAACAGAAGACCGATCTTGGTCCCGTTCCTTTCGATCAGGGTATTCGTACCGATGGTGGATGAAAATCGAATCACGTCCGTCTGCGCCAGGAGATCTTCGACTCCGATCTGGAAGGACTCGGCTCCTGATTTGATGCTATTCATCAGGCAGACGGTTAGATCATGAGGTGTCGTCGGCACTTTGACCGTGTGGACTCTGCCGCCCCCCATAAAAAATCCATCTGTAAACGTACCTCCTGTATCGATATCGATCGTGTATCCCATAACCATCCTCCCCGCTTAATTTTTCTCTGCAAATCCTTTTCAAACGATCTCCCGATGCATCGCCGCTCTCAAACCTGCATAAAACCTCCGTGGATTTCAAAGATTAGGGTTGTCCATACCGAAGGAACATCTTCCTGAAACATTTCCAGAATACCGAGAGGATCCCAGATGCCAGTCGCTCGACTGTCTCGCAGGATTTCTGGATTCAAAGCAAAACCTGTATCAAGGTTGGTGCCCATCCGGAAATAACGCCTTGTAAACAAAATAGTTTCCAGCCCGGCTGTTTCTCGCTTCGAACAACCGGCATTCCTGGCCGCAAATGAACAGACATATGGGCATTGCGGAAAACCGGCCTCCTCCGAACGATTGCCTCCCTCCAAAACATCCGCCGCCGTGACCAAGCGCTTCGAGCAGTCCTTCCGCTGGCGGCGAGGCGCGCGGCGTTGGCTCGGAGGCTCTTTCCCCCAGAAAAAAACCGCCCAAAGAGCTGCACCGAAATTGGATCAATTGGATTGACAATCATCA
>JAQVGR010000231.1 GCA_028696635.1 Candidatus Krumholzibacteriia bacterium
AGATGCGAGCCGGAGACCCATTCGCCGAAGACGAACGGCCCCGACCCGACCGGGGCCGTATGGTACGGATGCGCCTGGAAATCGGGGCCGAGGGCCCCTTCGAGCAGATGGGCGGGCAGGACCGATTCGTCGTAGAAGCAGTCGCCCACGAAGTTGGCGTAGGTCTCGCGCAGATCGAATATCACCGTGTGCGGATCGGGGGTTTCGACGCGTTCGACGACGTCCCACCCCTGCCGCGTCTCCACGTTGATATCGGGGTGCATCATCACGCGCCAGGTGAACTCGATGTCGCGCGAGGTCACCGGCTCGCCGTCGTGCCACCGGGCCTCCGGCCTGAGGCGGTAGGTGTAGGAGAGATGATCGGGGGAGATCCCGCCGTTCTCTGCGGTCGGGATCTCGACGATCAGGTCGGGGACCAGCTCCATCGCGTCGTCGTGGCGGACGAACTTCGAGAAGATCAGGTTGCCGGCGTAGACGACGGCGACCATGCTGTTGACGGCCTCGCAGAGTATCTCGGGCTCCTGCTGCATCCCGATCACGAGCCGCCCCCCGCCGGGGGAGCGCTCCGCCCGGCGGCCGGCATTTTCGCCGCAACCGCCTGCGAATAAAAGAATTGACAGACACAAAAAGTACGTTCGCCGTGTGATACGCATCGATGACTCCGGGCAAGAGCAGACCGCGCCGCCGGACCCGCCCGCACACCGTGGATGACGGGCGGTATAATCCGCTGTTCCTGCTGCATCTACCGTGCCAGATCGCCGCGATGGGAGGGGACCCCGGTCAGTCGAAGATCCTGGCGAACTCCTCGAACGAGAGCCGCCCGGGGCGCTCCGGCTCAGCGGCGGCCTGCTTCTGCGAGAGCGACTCCCTGATCGTGTCCGCGTGCCTGCCCACGATGACCAGGGTGATCACGCGGTCGGCCTCGGGGATGCCGAGGGTCTCCCTGACCGCCCCCTCGTCGTACCCGGCGATCGGGTGCGCGACGAGCCCCAGCTCCGTCGCGCGCAGGATCAGCATCGCCGTTGCGAGGCCGGCGTCGAAGAGGTAGTACTGGCGCTCCTCCACCCGGCAGTCGTTCTCGAGGGCGGCATGCACGGCGATGATCATCGAAGCGTCATGGGCCCACCGGTTCCCGCGCGAGAGCGCTTCGCGCATCTTCACGAGCCGGTCCCCCGTGACGAAGTCGAACCTCGCCGGCTGGTTGTTGAAGCACGACGGGGCGAGGATCGCGCAGCGGGCGAGGTCCTCGATCAGATCGCGGTCTATCGGGACGGGGTCGAGGGAGCGGTACGCCCGCCGGGTCTCGATGGCTTTTTTCACGTCCATACCGGCTCCTTTTCACATGATACAGACACCGCGTCCGCATTCTACCACCCGGCCCGGCCGCGACCAAGTCCATATCGACTGCGTCCCGTGCCGCACCCGCCGAGCGGCGGGCTATGAAATCGGCCCGCGGGGATGTATAATTACCATATGATGGCTGTCAGTGTGCGCGTCATCCCGCTGCTCCTCGCCGCGGCCGCCTGGACAGCCGCTCCGGCGGATGCGGCGGACGGCTGGCAGCCGGAGGTCCGCCTGACGGCGGATCCGGGGGTTTCGATGCCTCCCCCCAACAACGGCCGGTGGATCGCCGTCGACTCCGCGGGGCGTGTGCACGTCGTCTTCAAGGACGACCGCGACCGCGACTTCGACATCTACCACAAGGTCCGGTCGGGCGGGATCTGGCTCGACGAGCAGCGGGTCTACGACTCCGGGGGCGACTCGGAGAGGCCCGTCGTCGCTGCCGACGGCCTCGGGCGCGTCCACCTCGTCTGGAACGACCTGCAGGACGACAACAAGGAGATCTACCACGCCATATGGAACGGGAGCTGGAACCTCCCCTGGAGGGTGACGGAGACCGGCGGCGACTCGTTCGCCTCGTCGACCGTCGTCGCCGGCGACATCGTGCACCTGGTCCACATGGAGACGATCGGCGGGTTCTACGAGATCGTCTACCGCGCCTTCGACGTCCTCGCCTGGTCCGACCCGGTCCAGCTGACCGACGCGGGGAGCGGCGAGCGCATGGTCCCGTCGATCGCCGCCGGGCCGGATGGAACCCTGCACGCGGTCTGGTTCGACGTCCCCCCGGGCGGCCACGGCCGCGTCATCTGGCGGTCGTGCGCGGCGGGGTCCTGGTCCGATCCCGAGGAGGTCTCGGGTCCCGAAGCGAACGCGTTCCGCCCGACGGCGGCGGTCGACGGGGAGGGCGGCGTCCACGTCGTGTGGATCGATAAACGCTCCGGATGGGAACAGATCTACTACCGGCGCAGGGGGCCGGAGGGCTGGGGGCCGGAGACCCTGGTCACCGCCGGCGAGTATACGCACTACCATCCGAGCATCGTCGCCGCCGCCGACACGGTGACGCTGATATACTGGGCGGCCTGGCCCTCGGCCGAGACGGCGGGGGTCTTCGCCCGCACCCTCGAAGGGGACGGATGGAGCGCGCGCTCGCGCATCTCGGGATCGGCGTCGAAGGCCTCGCTGTGCTGCCTCAGCGGCGAGGCCGACGGGCGGCTCCACGCCGCCTGGGTCGACGAGCGGCACGGGGATTTCGAGATCTACTACGCCGAGTACCTCCCGCCGGGGACCGGGATCGGGGAGCACGAAGAAGAGCAGGACCCCGCGCTTCCGCGCGCGCCTCTCTCGCTCGCCGTCGCTCCCAACCCGTTCGCCGGCTCGGCGCGGATCACCCTCGCCGTCGCCTCGGGCGGTCCGGTCTCCCTGAGCATCTACGACGCCGCCGGACGGCTCGTGCGACGCGTCGCGGCGGGGACCTTCGCCGGGGGGAGCCACCTGCTGGAATGGGACGGACGCGACGAGGCGGGACGGAGCGCGCCGCCGGGGGTCTACTTCGCCCGCGCTCGCGCCGGCAAGCAGTTCGCCGCGGCCAAGATCGTCATGACCCGCTGACCCGGCGCCTCAGATGTACGCGTGCAGCCCGCCGAGAAACAGGTTCCCCACGAAGCTGAAGAGGATGATCCCCAGACCGACGATCGAGGCGATCGCCAGCCGGCGGCCGGTCCACGCTCCGCGGATGTCCTGATGCAGGACGAGGGTGTAGTAGAGCCATATCACCAGCGCCCCGGTCTCCTTGGGATCCCAGCTCCAGAACCGTCCCCACGCGCTGCTCGCCCAGATCGCTCCGGCGAACAGGGCGCCGACGAGAAAGAGCGGATAGCCGAAGCGGATCGAGCGGGAGATGATCTCCTCGAGGAGCTCGCGCGACGGAAGCCGGTCGCCGCCGCGGCGCATCAGGTACAGCGCCCCCGCCCCGGCCGCCATGAGGAATGCGCCCTCGCTGACGGCGGCGATCGAGACGTGTATGTAGAACCAGTAGCTCTGCAGAGCGGGCATCAGCTGCTTCGACGCCTCCTTGGGAAGGAGCGAGGCGATCACGAGGACGATGATCAGCACGGGCGATACGATCACCCCCGCAGCCACGCGGCGGAACTTCGCGAGGAAAAAGACGAACGAGAGGGCGATCACCCATGACATCGTCACCGCGTACTCGTACATCGTCGAGAACGGCGGATGAGCGGTGATCCACCAGCGCGCCGCCAGCCCCGCCGTATGCATCGCGAGGCCGGCTGCGAAGAGGACCGACGCGGCGACCCCCGCGCGCCGGGATCCGGCGGCCGCGTGCACGGCGAAGAGGATGAAGGATACGAGGTACAGCCAGAACCCGATCCAGAACAGGGTGATGTCGACGCCGCTCATATCCGCCGGTCCTTTCCCATCGGCGCGGCGGAGGAGGCGATCGCCGCCTCGACCTCGCGCCCGATCCTGTCTATCTCCTCGCGGAAGCTGACCTTCCACCTCGACTGCGTGCCGACCGCCTCGATCCCGTCGGCATCGATCCGTCCGCGCAGGACACGATGATGCCAGACCAGGAGCGCGAACAGCCCGACGCTCGCCATGATCATTCCCGCCACGAGCACCGGCGCGCCCGGGTTGACGGCGATCTCGAGACCGGTATAGTACCTCGGCTCGAGATCCCGGACGGCGAGGCGCCGCACCAGAGTGAAGTTGGTTCCGAACCCCGGATGCAGGGGGAATACCCATCCGGACTCGGCGCCGGCGGGCCCCGTGA
>JAQVGR010000232.1 GCA_028696635.1 Candidatus Krumholzibacteriia bacterium
GGGGATTTCGTCAGGGCCGGAGACGTTCTCGCCCGTCTCGACGACGAGCGGATCGCCTACCAGCTCGAGCAGGAACGGGCCGAGATGCTCAAGCAGGAGAGCAACTTCCGCCGCAACGAGAACCTCCACGAGAAGAGCCTCGTGAGCACCGAGGAGTTCCAGCAGGTCAAGTTCGAGTACGAGCGCCAGAAGGCGGCCTTCGATCTGGCCGAGCTCGAGCTGAAGTACACCGGGATCCGCACGCCGATCAGCGGCGTGGTCGCGGAGCGCCGGATCAAGGTCGGCAACATGATCCTCCAGAACCAGCCCGTGTTCCGCGTCAGCGGGCTCGATCCGCTGATCGCCGTCCTTCACGTCCCCGAGCAGCAGCTCGAGCGGATGCGCGCCGGGCAGAAGGCCCTGCTCGCCATAGACGCCCTCGGCGGCGCCGAGTTCGCGGGGCGCATCGACCGGATCAGCCCCGTCGTCGATTCGGGGACCGGGACGTTAAAGGTCACCATCGAGGTCCACGACCCGACGGGGCGTCTGCGTCCCGGCATGTTCGCCCGGGTCAAGGTCGTCTACGACGTTCACCAGAACACGATCATGGTCCCGAAGGACGCGATCATAACGGAGGACCGCGAATCCGCCGTCTTCGTCGTGCGCGACAGCACAGCCTACCGCACCGGCGTGACGCTCGGATACACCAACACGAGCCACGTCGAGGTCCTCGCCGGCGTCTCGCCCGGCGACACGATAGTCACCACCGGAAAGGCGAGCCTGAAGGACAGCGCACGGGTCGATATCGTCAGGTAGCAGGCGGCCATGAAGATCATAGACATCTCGACCCGGCGCCGCGTCACGATCGCCATGTTCACCCTGGCGGTCATACTGTTCGGGGCGGTCTCGTTCTTCCGCCTCAAGATCAATCTGCTCCCCGAGCTCAGCTACCCGACCCTCACCGTGCGCACCGAGTACGCCGGCGCAGCGCCGGCCGAGGTCGAGAACCTCATCTCCAAGCCGATCGAGGAGGCCCTCGGCGTCGTCAAGAACGTGGGGCGCGTCAGCTCGATCTCCCGCGCCGGCCAGTCCGACGTGATCCTAGAGTTCGCGTGGGGGACCGACATGGACTATGCGGGGCTCGACGTGCGCGAGAAACTCGACGCGCTCGAGCTGCCGCTCGAGGTGGGACGCCCGTCCCTGCTGCGCTTCGACCCGTCGCTCGAGCCGGTGATCCGGTTCGGGTTCTTCCGCGAGGCCACTCCCGCCGACAGCGCCGCGCCGGCGTTTGACGAGGAGGAGCTGAAGTTTCTCAGACGTTTCGCTGAGGAGGAGATCAAGAAGGAGCTCGAGACGGCCCTCGGGGTGGCGGCCGTCAAGGTGAGCGGCGGGCTCGAGGACGAGATCCAGATCCTCGTCGACCAGCAGCGTCTCGCCCGGCTCAACCTGCCGATCGGCGAGCTGGCCGGGCAGGTCGGCGCCGAGAACGTCAACCTGGCCGGCGGGCGGCTCGAGGAAGGGACCCGGCAGTATCTCGTGCGGACGCTCAATCAGTTCGGCTCGGTCGGCGAGATCGGCGACCTGATCGTCTCGACCAAGGACGGCACGCAGACCCTGCTGCGCGACATAGCCGACGTGAGGCACGGGTACAAGGAGCGCGAGGCGATCACACGCCTCGGCGGCCGCGAATCGGTCGAGATCGCCATATACAAGGAGGGCGACGCCAACGCCGTCGCCGTGGCGCGCGAGGTGGAGAAGACGATGCGCCGCGTCGAGGGAGTCCTGCCCCCGGGGTACTCGCTCGTGAAGGTCTACGACCAGTCGACCTTCATCCGCCAGGCGATCGGCGAGGTCATCCGGGCAGCGGCGATCGGCGGAGCGCTGGCCGTCGTGATCCTGTACCTTTTCCTGCAGAACCTCTGGTCGACCGTGATCATCTCTCTGTCGATACCGGTGTCGGTCGTCGCGACGTTCAACATCATGTACGGAACCGGTCTCTCGCTGAACATCATGTCGCTCGGCGGCATCGCGCTTGGGATCGGCATGCTCGTCGACAACTCGATCGTCGTCCTCGAAAACATCGCGCGGCACCGGTCGATGGGAAAGAGCATCGGGGACGCCGCTCGCGAGGGGGCCGGCGAGGTCGGCACGGCGGTGACCGCATCGACCCTGACGACCGTCGCGGTCTTTCTTCCCCTCGTGTTCGTCCGCGGCATCGCGGGACAGCTCTTCCGCGACCAGGCGCTCACGGTCACCTTCTCCCTGCTCGCCTCCCTCGTCGTCGCCCTCACGCTTATACCGATGCTCGCCTCGATACAGGGACGCCCGGCCGAACCTGCCGCAGCCCCCGCCGGGCGCCTACGCGGAACCCGCAGGGCGAGGCTGGCGCACGCGGCGGGGCTGTTCATGTTCACCACGGTTCCCGTCTTCTGCACGAAGTCCCTCCTGAAGACGGCCGGCGCCGCCGGCAGGGGATTGCTCCTGCTGATCCGGCCGCTCCTGCGCGCCTTTCTCGCCCTGTACGGAGGCGTCGAACGCCTGTACGGGCGGGCGCTCTCGTGGGCGCTCGACCGCCGGGGCCGCGTCATCACCGCCTCCGCCGCGATATTCGCGCTCTCGATGCTCCTCGTGCCGCGGCTGGGGATCGAACTGATCCCCCAGCTCTCGCAGGGCGAGTTCCGCGTAGAATTCCGCCTCCCCCCCGGCACCCGCCTCGAGACGACCGATCGGGCGATCTCGAGGGTCCGCGGCGCGGCCGGAGATCTTGCCGGCGTCGGGACCACCTACTCGGTGGCCGGCACGGGCAACCGCATGGACGCCAACCCCGAGGAGGGCGGCGAGAACTGGGGAGAGCTCAACGTCTCGCTGCGCCCCGGCTCCGGGCGCGCCGACGAGGAGCGCGCGATGGACGGCCTGCGCGGGCCGCTCCACGCGATCCCGGATCTCCAGTACAAGTTCTCCCGGCCGACGCTGTTCACCTTCCGCACGCCGATCGAGATCGAGGTCGCCGGGTACGACCTGCGCGGCCTCAGGAAGATCAGCAACGAGATCGCCTCCCGCCTCGAGGCATCGCCGCGGTTCGCCGACGTCAAGTCGACGATGAAGAGCGGCCACCCCGAGATACAGATACGATTCGACCGTGAGAAGGCGGCGGCCCTCGGACTGGCCGTCTACGAGGTGGCCGACCGCGTGGTGAGCAAGGTGCGGGGAGACGTCGCCACCCGGTACTCGTGGCGCGACCGGAAGATAGACGTCCTCGTGCGCGCCCGCGAGTCCGACCGGGACTCTGTGGAAAAGATACGCCGGCTCGTCGTCAATCCCGAGAGCGCCCGGCCGGTCACGCTCGACGCGATCGCCGACATCACCATAGACACGGGGCCCGGCGAGATCAGGCGCCTCGACCAGGAGCGCGTTGCGCTGGTCACGGCGAACCTCGCCGGCGGCGACCTCGGATCGGCCGCAGCGGAGATAGACGGCATCATCCGCCGCATCCCGATGCCCGCGGGGATCGTCGCGAGGCTCGCCGGGCAGAACGAGGAGATGAACGCCTCGTTCCGGTCGCTCCGGTTCGCCCTGCTGCTCGCCGTGTTCCTCGTCTATCTCGTCATGGCGTCGCAGTTCGAATCGTTCCTGCACCCGTTCGTGATCCTCTTCACGATTCCCCTCGCCCTGATCGGCGCAGTCTGGGCGCTGCTGCTGACCGGATCGACGATAAGCGTCGTGGTGCTGATCGGCCTGATCCTGCTCGCGGGGATCGTCGTCAACAACGCGATCGTGCTGATCGATCTGATCAACAAACTCCGCTCCTCGGGCATGGAGAAGATGGAGGCGATACGCGAAGGCGGACGCTCGCGCCTGAGACCGATCATGATGACGATGCTCACCACGGTGCTCGGGCTGCTGCCGCTTGCGATAGGCATAGGCGAGGGCGCCGAGGTCCGGGCCCCGATGGCTATCACGGTGATCGGCGGGCTGCTCGTCTCCACGATGCTGACGCTGATCGTGATACCGGTCGTCTATGCGACGCTCGACCGCGCGCGCCCCGGCCCGCCGGAGAGCGCCGCAGCGGAGGGGAAGCGATGAACCTCACCGGCAGCTCGCTCCGCCGCCCCGTGACGACGATGATGATCTTCACCTGCTTCATCG
>JAQVGR010000233.1 GCA_028696635.1 Candidatus Krumholzibacteriia bacterium
CGTGCTCTCGGCGGTCCACATGGAGGAGAGCGCCGACAAGAAGATCGGCTCCTTCTCGGGAGGGATGAAGCAGCGGATCGGCATCGCGCAGATCCTCCTGCACCTGCCGCGGATCCTCGTCGTCGACGAGCCGACGGCCGGGCTCGACCCGCGCGAGCGGATCAGGTTCCGCAACCTCCTCGTCGAGCTCAGCCGCGACCGGATCGTGATCTTCTCGACTCACATCATCGAGGACATATACAGTTCGTGCCACCGCGTCGCGGTCCTCGACAGGGGACGGCTGCTCTACCTCGACGATCCCGCCCGCATGACCCAGATCGCCGAGGGGCGGGTGTGGTCGTTCGCCGTCGAGCCCAGGGAGTTCGAGTCGGTGCGCAGGGAGCATCTCGTCGTGCACCACATGCGCGACGGCTCGGCGATCAGGGTCCGCTGCCTCGCCGCCTCGCCGCCGGTCCCCGGCGCGTCGCCGGCCCGGCCGACCCTCGAGGACGCCTATCTGTGGATGCTGCGCGCGGCGGGATCGACCGCCGCGGCGGACCGGGGAGAGACCGCGCAGTCCCCGGAGGAGGAGACCGGCGATGACAAGGCGTGAGAGATTGGCGAACGCGGCAGGGGTCGCCCGGAAGGTGTCGGCCTACAACCTCAAGATAATCTTCGCGAACAGGTTCGCGTATTTCATGCTGGCGGCATTCCTGTTCTTCCTCGGCGTGGCGGCGATCATCTTCTTCTCGTCCGAGTCCGATCCGGGCCCCGCCTCGGTCTATTACCTGCTGATCCTGCCCGGCCTGCTCGTGATATTCTACCCGACCGCGTTCGGCATACAGAACGACGTCGACGCGCGGATGATAGAGACGCTGTTCGGCATACCCGATTACCGCTACAAGGTCTGGCTCGCGCGGGTGGCGCTCATCTGGGTGATCGTGTTCGCGATCCTCGTCGTGCTGACCGTGCTGAGCTCGTTGATCCTCGTCAGGGTCCCGATCCTGAGGATGCTCTACCAGCTGATGTTCCCGATCTTCTTCATCGGGAGCCTCGCGTTCATGTTCTCGACCGTCGTGCGGAGCGGCAACGGCACGGCGGTGATCATCGTGGTGACGGGGATGGGGTTCTGGCTCGCGTCCGTGCCCCTCTCGAAGAGCAAGTGGAACCTCTTCCTCAATCCCTTCGCGATCCCGACGGACATGAGCGAGTCGATCTGGGCGGGGATCGTCTTCGACAACCGCGTCATGATCGCCGTCGCCAGCGTGCTGGCGATCCTCGCGGGTCTGTACAACCTCCAGAAGCGCGAGAAGTTCATCTAGGCGAGCCGTATGAGGTAGTAGATCTCGAGCAGCAGTTCCTTCAGCATGGCGAGCATCACCTACAGCCTTTCCGCAGCGCCGCGCAGAGCCTTCGATTCGAACATCCTCTTGACGTCCCCGTGCATGAGGACCCAGATCGTGTAGATTCCCAGGATGGTCCCGAACGGGATCAGCAGCAGGTTCAGGAAGCCGACGACGAGCAGAACGATCCGCGCCCACTGATGATGCTTTATCACGCCGATTCCGCCGATGAGGCCGGGAACGCTCGGGAGGAAGAGGGCGAATCCGATCGACGTCGCCACTATCGTCAGGACCGTGATCGCCTCGGGATCGGCGGCGATCACACCCGCTCCCAGCAGCGCTACGGTCAGGATCAGCGCCGTCAGCAGCCCCAGCGCCCCCCAGGCGATGTGCAGGACTCCGAGTATCGTGACATGCTGTTCCATAATCGCGGATCTCCTTCCGGTCCGCCCGCCCGGCGGACCGCCGGTACGTCTAGAACCCCCGCAGGCCGTCGAGCTCGGGGATCGAGCGCCGGAGCCTCCGGTGAATGGCGTCGAGATCTTCGACCATCGATTCGAGACGGTCGGCCTTGCGCTCTATGCGCTTCGCCATCCGCTCGATCTCCCTCGAATCGACGTCGATATCGAGGTCGAGATCGTCGGCGTCGTACTCCTCGAGCAGCAGCCTCGCCACCTGCGCGATCGCCCTCGCTCCGGCCTTCGCGCCCTCGATCCCGATCTCGGCGCCGTCCCGGCCGATCTCGTCCGCGAGATCCTCGATCTCCTCCGCCTGCCGGTAGTAGCGCCGCAGCAGCGAGCGCTGTCCCCGCCCCGTCGTGATCCGTTCGCCGTCGATGCGCAATTCGTATGACGCCGTGATCTCGACGATCCAGTCATCGCCGTCCGGTTCGATCACCAGCACGCCGTCTTCGAAGTCGAAATCCTTGTCGGCGAGGCCGGGGTATTCATGGGACCTCACCGCGCGCCCCTGCGCTCCGGGCGCCGGGGCGGCGAGAACGAACGCCATGACCGCCGCGGCTGCCGCTGCCTTCCGTATCATCGCGCTTCCTCCCTCGCTGTCTGCCGGTTCCCCGTATTCATGGTAGTACTACGCAGCGGGAAGACGGGATGTTGCATCCCGGGCGCGCCCGGGTCCGCCGTTCCTTCCGGTTCCTCTTCGCTCCCGGCGGATCCCCGCTGTACCGCGTCGTCCATCATGATGCCCCGGATTGTACCGGACGGTACACCTCTGAGGGGGAGAAAGGGACACGGCCGCTCGAAACACGAGTATAACACGCTATATAGTAACAGGTTATACGATGCGCCGTGCAGGCGCTGCCGGCGGCACTCATCGTGCATTGACCGATCTCGGGAACGATAACCCGGTCACGGAACCGGGGAGTGCGCCGCCGCCGTCGCGTGGAGGCGCAACGAAAGAAACCACAGGGCAAAGGAGGACACGATGAGACATGGTTTCGCGCCGTGGATCCTGATCGCGGCGTTTGCCCTCGCGGCGAGCGGCTGCCAGACCACGGTGACCGACCCTGCGCCCCCGTCCGAAGAGACTCAGGCCTCCGCCGTGATCGATCTCGATTCCCGGACCGGCGGCCTGACCGAAACGGACGAGCCGATCGCATTCGGCGATCCCGAGTCGTTCGCCGTGCTCGAAACGGCGGAACGGGAGTACGACGATCCGCTCGGCGGCGAGGAACGGATCCGGAACATGGAGCGCCGCGACGGGGTCAGGATCTACCGGCTGCGCGCCCTCTGGGGCAAGGTGATGCATGCCGCCGCCGACACCGTGTACGCCGATTGCTGCCCCGTCGACTGGTCGGGGGGGATGCATCTCGCCGGCGGGATTATCGTCGTCGAGCGGGTCATACTGTTCGAGCCCGGCGAGTTCGTCACGAGGGTCAGCCCCTCGGCGATCCGCTGGAACTCCCAGACCTGCCCGCACGTGGACGGCCTGCAGGTCAGGCTGATCGTGCCGCCCGTCGTCTCGCCCGATGACGAGGGAGGAAGGCCCGATACGATCGAGACGGCCGAACCGCTGCTGACGATACGCACGGGGCCGTTCTCGCGGACCTTCACCCTCGACGAGCTCGAGGCGATGCGGCTGCTCGAGCCGGTCGACCGCTGCAACAACTACATGATGATCCGCAGCCACCGGATCCTCCCCGGATGCCCGCGAGGATACCTCATGGGCGCCTGGACGAGGAGCGAGGAGCCCGACACGCTCGTCAACCCCGACACCGGCGAGACACGCGGCGTGGTCCTCGGCCGTTTCAAGGGGATCTGGGTGAGCGAGCTGGGCCGCGCCGCCGGGCACGTTCGCGGGTTCTACGGGCTCAACAGCGCGGGCGAGATGAGGTTCTTCGGCAAGTACATCAGCATGAGCGGCGAGTTCATGGGGATCCTCGCCGGCGACTGGGGAATCGACCCCGATATCGCCTATGACGATCCTGCCGGCGGGCGCGGCTGGTTCGAGGGGGTGTGGTACGGCAGGAACTGCACGGTCCACGGCCGCCTGAAGGGCGAATGGATCACCGGCGGGCCGGGGACCGGATACTTCGAAGGGCTCTGGGCGCGGAGCTGCAGCGAGGCGATCTGACAACCGCCTCTTGCTCGGGGGGGCCGCCTTCACGGCGGCTCCCCTTTTTCGTACCGGCGCATTCTCAGAACAGATCGACGGCGAGGGGGCGGACCCGCTCCGGGGTGAACCGCTTCGAGGCGCTCTCCGCTATCGCCGCGTGGACCGCCGCCGGGCCCGCGACTATGTTCCCCGAGGAGAGAAAGGTGTCGCCTCCGAAGAAGTCGG
>JAQVGR010000234.1 GCA_028696635.1 Candidatus Krumholzibacteriia bacterium
CGTCTATCCGAGCGGGCCATGCGTCTACTGCTTCGATCCGACAGAGTACTATACGGTCGGACCGGGCGATCCGCTCTACGACCCCGCCTTCGACCGCGGCGGCCTCGTTCTGCTCGAGACGGGAACAGGCGAGATCGACTGGAGCATCTACCAGGCCCCGGATATCGTCAGGTTCCAGCCTTCGGTCGACGGAAACGATGGGTACGTCTTCCTCACCCCCGACGTCGAGCTGATCGTCGACACCTTCAGCAACGAGCCGCGCGTATACAGCAACGTCATCGTCGTATTCGACAGGTTCACCCCCGCGGGGTGCACCCCGGCGATCCTGGTCAACGGCGCTCCGATAGCAGGGAACAGGTTCTACATGGGGGACCTCGCCGCCCTGACCCCGACCGCCTGGGGGAACAACTATTCCGACACCAGCACGTTGCTGATACAGTGGGCGGGGTGTTCGGGGATCCGCATCTGGGCCTTCGCCGACGAGAACTACAACGGCATAAAGGACGGCGGCGAGTGCTTCACCGCCTACTCTCACGACGCCTCGATAGCGGTCGAGTCCTCGAGCTGGGGGAACATCAAGGCCATGCACCGCCGCTGACCGGCCGCGCCGACGTAATCCATCATTTACATATTGAATCCTCCCCCGGTCTGTGATAGAATGGGATCGCTTCGGGGCTCTCAGAAGAAGCCGTCCGAAGGGGGAAGCAGCCGGAGGGGGAGAACCCATGGATCATAGCTCCAGGGCCTTGTGGCTTGTTGGCATGGTATGCGCGGTGCTCGTCGTCTCGACGGGCATTTTTGCTGATCCGTGCCTCGTCGTCTATCCCGATTGCGGGTGCGTCTACCGCTACGATGTAACGGAGTACTACACGGTCGGTCCGGGCGATACGCTCTACGATCCGCTCTACGATCGCGGCGGCCTCGTGCTGCTCGAGACGGGCACGAACGAAATCGACATGAGCATCTACCAGGCGCCGATGCTCCAGGGGTTCGAGCCGTCGGTCGACGGGAACGAGGGGTATATCTTCGTCGACACCGATTTCGATCTCATCATCGACGGATTCAACTACGCGCCGACGACATACCTGAACGTACTGCTCGTCTTCGACAGGTTCGTACCGGAGGGATGCGTACCCGAGATCACGGTGAACGGGATGCCCCTTGCCGGATTCGTCTATCCGGTCGGGGACCTCGTCGTCAGCACGCCGACCCCCGACGGGAACAACTACTCGGACACGGTGACGCTCGCGGTGAGCTGGCGCGGGTGCTACGGCCTCCACATGTGGGCGTTCTCGGACGAGAACTACAACGGCGCGCTCGACGGCGGCGAGTGCTTCACCGCCTACTCGCACGACAGCATGGTTCCGGCAGAGGATTCGAGCTGGGGCGCGGTGAAGTCGCTGTACAGGCGGTAGCGGGGATACGACATCCGGACAGATAGTATCCTCCGGCAGGGTGCATGGCTGCGCCTGACGGGGCGGTGCGCGTAACCGCCGATCGTTCATAATTATTGCAATTTAACCGATCGTATGGTAGAATCTCTCTATACTATAGAGGCGTATTGGTGCTTTTCTAAATAGGGGCCGAAGCCGGCTCATCCGGGTTTCAGAATCAGATCCTTCGCCCTCAGGAGAGTGAAACCATGAGATATCCCCTGCGTTCTCCCGCGGCCGCGCCGCTGCGAATCCTCTCCGCGCTCGCGCTTCTCTGTACGGCCGCCGCCCTTCTGCTCCCCGACGCAGGCCTGCAGGCGAAAAACCCCTACCGCAACGAGTTCTTCGCCCAGCATCCCGTGGCCGTCGGAAGCGCGCTCGACAACCTGCCGAGCAGCGCGAAGCATTGCGGAGTCTGCCACTTCGACTTCAACGGCTCGGGGCCGCGCACCCCGTACGGCCTCGCCGTCGAGATCGGCCTCGGCAACGGCCTGACGATCGCCCAGGCGATCGCCGCCGTGGAGTACGACGACTCGGACGCCGACGGGTTCAGCACGCACGTGGAGACCTTTGACGTGACCAACTGGTCGAATACGCCCACGTTTCCCGGCTTCACGGCCTCTAACTATACCCTGGCGATCAACGTAGTGGTCTCGGAAATCCTCCCGCACGTGACTCCCTCAGGGGCGACCGACACGATCCCGCCGTCGGTGACGGTCACCGCG
The DNA here is from genome assembly GCA_028696635.1 of Candidatus Krumholzibacteriia bacterium. Classification (GTDB taxonomy): domain Bacteria; phylum Krumholzibacteriota; class Krumholzibacteriia; order Krumholzibacteriales; family Krumholzibacteriaceae; genus JAQVGR01. Next base: position 2,159 of record JAQVGR010000234.1, read on the forward strand.
CCGGCGGGGGGCGAGAACCTCGCAGCCGGCTCGCACTTCAGTGTCCAGTACACCGCCGACGACCCGGCGGGGATAAGTCACGTGAACGTCTACCTCTCCGACGACGGGGGAACCTCGTTCAAGCAGATGGCGCACAATCTCGCACCGGGGACGGGATACTCCTGGTTCGTTCCAAACTTCCCCGGCACGGCGAACCGGATTCTCGTTCAGGCCTACGACAACGCGGGGAACCCGGGGAGCGGCCTCAGCCCGGCCGACTTCACCATCGCCGGCACGGCAGGCGGGACCGCCCCGACGACCCTGCGCGACGTCGACATGTCCGGCACGCAGCCGCACGAGGGAGCGACCCTCGACGATCCCGATCTCTCCTGCGCAACCTGCCACGGGAACTACGATACCGCGGTCGAGCCGTGGTACAACTGGCGCGGCTCGATGATGGCCCAGGCGGCGCGCGATCCGCTCTACTTCGCCTGCCTCGCCGTCGCCGAGCAGGATGCCCCGTCGGTCGGTGACATCTGCATCAGGTGCCACTCCCCCGGCGGCTGGCAGGAGGGACGCTCGATAGACACGAGCGGCGAGATGCTCACCGTGATAGACAGACACAGCGTGCAGTGCGATTTCTGCCACCGGATTGTGGATTTCGACTACATCGACGGGGTCAGCCCGCCGCAGGACGTCGCCGTGCTGGGCACCGTCGACCCGCTGCCGCTGCAGTACGCCAACGGCCAGTTCATCAACGATCCCGCCCCGCTGCGCCGCGGCCCGTACATCGACGCCGAGGCGAGCCACCAGATCCTCTACTCGCCGATTCACCGCTCGGCCGACCTCTGCGGGACCTGCCACGACGTGAGCAGCCCCGTCTTCGACAGGGTCTCGACGCATGACTACGCGCCGAACACCTTCGACGCGGCGCACCCCGACCTGGCCATCCGCAACATGCTGCCGATCGAGCGCACATTCAGCGAATGGTCGAGCAGCGAGTACGCCTCGACCGGCGTATTCGCGCCGCAGTTCGCGGGGAACAAGGCCGACGGGATCGTGTCGACCTGCCAGGACTGCCACATGAGGGACGTGCTCGGCAAGGGGGCCAACCAGAACGGTGTCAACGACCGCGCGGACCTCGGGCTGCACGACCTCACCGGCGGAAACACCACAGTCCCCGACATGGTCGCCGACTATTTCCCCGACGAGATCGACCCCGCCCAGCTCGAATCGGCAAAGACCAGGGCCCGCTACATGCTCCAGAACGCGGCGACCCTCGAGGTGATCCCCGAGGAGTTCGGTATCAGCGTGAAGGTGACAAACGAGACGGGGCACAAGCTTCCCTCGGGGTACCCCGAAGGACGGCGGATCTGGCTGAACGTCGTCGGGCTCGACGCGGCGGGGACGAAGATCTTCGAGTCGGGAGCGTATGATTTCGATACCGCCGTGCTCACGCACGACTCGCAGGCGAAGGTCTACGAGATCCATCCGGGGCTGAGCCCGGCGCTCGCCGGCGCGCTCGGCCTCGAGGCGGGGGTCTCGTTCCACTTCGTGCTCAACGACACGATCTACAGCGACAACCGGATCCCGCCGCGCGGATTCACCAACTCCGCCTACGAGCAGATCCAGTCGCCTCCGGTCCATTACTCGTACGAGGACGGCCAGCACTGGGATACGACCCCGTACCGGCTGCCGGTCCAGACCGACTCGGTGATCGTCACCCTCTATTACCAGGCGACCTCGAAGGAGTACGTCGAGTTCCTGCGGGACGAGAACCGCACGAACAGCGCCGGGCAGGACCTGTACAATTCGTTGGTCGCGCACGGGAAGGGGGCTCCCGAGGTGATGGAGCGGGTGCGCGCCGCCGTCAACGTGACGGTGACGGGGATCGAGGACCGGATGCCGTTCATCTACAACCTCGAGCAGAACTTCCCCAACCCGTTCAATCCCGTCACGCGGATAGAGTAC
>JAQVGR010000235.1 GCA_028696635.1 Candidatus Krumholzibacteriia bacterium
GCCTTTCATTCTCGACGGTCTACAATACGCTCAACATGCTCGAGAAGATCGGCGAGATCAAGTCGCTCAATCTCTTCGACGAGTTCCTCAACTACGACCCCGACACCGGCACGCATTTCCACCTCGTCTGCCGGGAATGCAACGCGATCGTCGATATCTTCCCCGAGGATCTCGACAACGTCGCCCTTCCGCGGGGGGAACTGGCCGGGCACTGGATAGACGGCGCCCGGGTGGTCTTCAGGGGGACCTGCAAGGACTGCCGCTAGAGGGGAGCCGGTTTGGTCGCCCAGAACTGGAAGTGTTCGAGCTGCGGACACGTTTCGGTGGGCGTCTTTCCGCCCGCGAAGTGCCCGCAGTGCGGCGCCGCGACGGATCGCTTCACGCAGTCGGAGCTGCTGATCCCCGCCGACCGCATCGACGAGGTGATCCGGGCCTGCTGGAAGGTCACCTACGGTCTCTACCTCGTCTGCTCGCGGGACGGCGACCGCGTAAACGGCCAGGTCTGCAACACGATCTTCCAGGTCACATCGGATCCGCCGCGGGTCGCGGCGGCGATCGGCCGCGCAAACTTCACCCATGAGCTGATCGCGCGCAGCGGGATCTTCGCCGTCTCCATACTGGGAAGGGACGATCACCGCATGGTGCGGCGGTTCGGATACCGGTCGGGGCGCGAGTTCGACAAGTTCAAGGGGGTCCCCGTCAGGGAAGCGGAAAACGGATGCCCCGTCTACGGCGAGGCGGTGGGGTATCTCGAATGCGCGGTCGTCCGCGAGCTCTCCGCCGATGTCGGGACCCACACGCTGTTCGTATGCGACCTGACGGGCGGCGGAATGATCGCCGGGGGCGAGCCGCTCACCTACGCTCACTACCACGAGGTTCGCGCGGCGGAGCGCGCAGGCGCGGGGAAGGCGGGGGACTGAACGATGAGCGTCGACGAGCGCGGCGAGATCCTCAAGGTTCTTTCGGGGGCTATCATCCGCGAGACGAGCGCCTTCAACTTCTACTACAAGGGGAGCGAGAATCCCCTTCTGCCTCCGGGGGCGCGCGGCCTGCTCGCACGGCTCGCCGAGGAGGAGCGCGTCCACCGCCAACTGCTCGTCGCCGAGTACACGACGATAGAGAAGGGATGGAGCGGAACGGGCTCGGGCCCGGGAGAGGAGTCGCTCTCGTACCTGATCCCCGGGGATCCGTCCTTCTCTCCGCTCGAGATCGGCGGAGAGTTCGAAGCGGCGGCCCTGACCCTCCCGACGCGGCTCGTCGGCGGGGACAACATCATCTCGCGGGTCGTGCGCGGCCACGACGGCTCGGCGCGGGGGACCCTGCTGCTGCTCTACGACGCGATGGGGCACGGCATGGAGACGACCGAGATCAACGCCCTCGCCGCGCGCACCGTCGGCGAGTACGTCGAGTCGACGTCGCTCTCGCGGATGGAGGCCGATATGCTCGGTCCGAGGCAGCTCGTCGAGCAGATCAACGCGCGGATAGCCGAACGGTACGAAGGGGAAGGAGTATTCCTCACCGTCCTCGGCGTCCTCTTCGACGCGCGGCGCGGAACACTCTCGTATACCTGCGCCGGGCACGAGCCGCCGTTCATCGTCAGGCGCGACGGCGCGGCGCGCTCGCTCCTGCAGACGCAGCTGATCGCGGGGATCGATCCGGCCTTCCGCTACCGCGAGCATGCCGTCGATTTCGCGCCCGGCGATCTCTTCTGCGCCTTCTCCGACGGGATCATCGAGGCGGAGAACCGGGAGGGAGTCCTCTTCGGGCGGGCCGGCGTCGCGCGGATACTCGAGAAGCAGCGGGCGGACGAGCCGGACGCGATAGCCCGGGGCCTGCTGCGCGCCCTCTCGGGGCACCTCGGCGGCGAACCGGTCCGCGACGAGATATCGATCATCGTCGTGAAGGCGAAAGGAGCGTTGGCATGACGCATCATACGATCAGGGATGCGCTGAGCAGGGCGATCTACGCCGAGATAGGGGCGAGCAACTTCTACGCTCGCATGGCCTCGCGCATCGCCAATCCGGAAGGGAGCCGCCGCTTCGAGGAGCTGGCGGGGGACGAGCGGGGGCATCGAGAGACGCTCGAAGGGTGGTACGAGCGGCTCGTCGGGGAGGCGTTCGAGGTCGACGAGGGGGCGATCAGGGCCTCGGAGATCGGGGATATCCCGATCGCGGACCGGGCCGGGGCTCTCGAGGCGCTCGATATCGCCATCGAGGCGGAGTCGAAGGCCCGGACGTTCTATCTCGAACAGGCGCGCCGGGCGCGGGACGCCGGGCTGCGGGAGATGTTCGAGCGGCTCGCAGACCAGGAGCAGGGGCATTACGACCTCCTCGGCGCGGAACGCAACGCCATAGTGGGAGGGTTCTACTGGTTCGACATGGATTCGGCAGGGTTCCTCGAGGATTGACGGGAGCGGCCGGTCCGATTCGAAAGGAGCGGGCATGAGCAAGTGGCAGTGCGATGTATGCGGGTACGTCTACGATCCGGCGCAGGGGGATCCCGATAACGGGGTCGAGCCGGGAACGGCCTTCGAGGATCTGCCGGCGGACTGGGTCTGCCCGGACTGCGGCGCCGGCAAGGACGAGTTCTCCAAGCTCGACTAGCGAGCCTCCACGCATCGGATGGACAGGTGAGAGCCGCGCCCCCCGGGCGCGGCTCTTTGCATCACTCGCAGCGGCCGCAGGGCCGCTGTGAGCATTTTGTGAACACTTCTTGCCTCACGGCCTCCTCGACGGTACCCGGCCGGTACCGGGGGATACGGCAGCATCGATAATTCACAACAGGTTATACGGCCGGGTGTCCGGCCGGCGCGCGCCGACCGGTGTGTAACCGGTTGTGGACGTTTCGGATGCGGAGTTTTATGGAGGGATCGAGGAAAACAACCTCCCGCTGGCGGAAATTGTTCAGCCGCTGCATCGTTTGCAGCCGGCCACGTCGCATCCTGCCCCTGCTCTGCGCGGCGGCCCTCGTCGCGGCCTCTCCGGCGACCGCCCGGGACGATCCCCCCGGCAGCGATCCGTCGGGGCGCGGGATCCTCATGCTCCCCTGGGATCTGCAGGTTCAGGGGCTCGTCTGCCCCTTCGACACGCTCGTGCCCGGCCAGGGCGGCATACCGGCCACGGTGCGCGTTCTCAACGCCGCCGACGCCGGCGTCCTCGTCTACGCGGTCCGGTTGCTGTTCAGCGACCTGGTCACCGGAGACCGCGACGGCGACTACATCGTCACCGGCGATGTCTCGCCGAATCTCGTCGTCCCCGCCGGCGGGACGGCAGAGTTCGATCTGCTCGTCTACGTCACGCCAGGCGCTCTCACCGACCGCGAGATACGGGTCGACGCGTTTGTATACGGGCAGCGGCTCGATTCCTTCGAGACCATCTCGGACACGACGTCGACCGAGGTCGTCGCGGACGTATTCCGGTCGATCTCATGGTCGGGAAGCGACGGCTCGCGGCAGTGGACCGGCGACTGGATCGAGGAGGGCGACGACGGCGATGCGTTCTCCGGAGACATCCTGGTCGCTCCGGTATCGCCCGATCCCCCCGATTTCGCCATGAGGATCGGGGGGGCGAACTTCAAGCCGGCGATAAGCCTGACGCGGGAGGTCGATCTTTCCGGCGCGGCCAAGGCCCGGCTCCTGTTCAACTGGCGCCGCGCCCTGACGGTCGGGGCCCTGAACGTCCAGATATGCCGGGGGGAGTCGGACTGGTCCGATCTGCTGCTTGTCGGCTCGGGGAACGATCCCGTTCCGCTCGTGTCGACCTTCGATATAACCCCCTGGGCGGGACCCGATACGAGGATCAGGTTCGTGACGCATAACGCGGGGAACGGCGTCTGCTGGTTCGACAACGTCGCCATCCATCTCCGGGACGACGGGGGAGCGCACAGGTGGACGGTGGTCGAGAGCGGGATCACGACGGTCGCTGCCCTCTTCGATACGCGGGGCACCCCCGATCGCTCGGACGACCTTCTCGTCGGCGGGATCGCCGGGGAGAACATGCTGCTCAACACCGAGCATCACATCGCCGCCGGCCGGCCTCTGGCCGCGATTCCTTTCGAGGCCCCCCAGTGGTACCGGCTTGTGCTGCAGATCCACTCCACCGTCGACTGG
>JAQVGR010000236.1 GCA_028696635.1 Candidatus Krumholzibacteriia bacterium
AGCAGTTAGCGGATCCTGTAGTGCGTTTCCCGTCGCGACTTCCATCTGCCGAACGGGCGGTTGACGGCGTCGAGCACCGCCAGGACCGCCGCCTCGCCGGGATCGTCACCGGCAAAGGCGCAGCCGGTGAACCGTTTCGTGTCGCGCCCGTCGACCAGCGCGACGACCGCCGCGAGCGCCTTCCGGCCGTCGATCTCGAACTCTCGGATGTCAGTCAAGCACAGATGGAACTGCTCGTCAAGGAGTTCCGCCAGCGCCAGGGCGGCGGCGCGCGCGGCGGCGGCGAAGGGCGGGGCCTCGCCCCTGCGGGCCGTGTGGCGGCCCGAGGCGACCTGCCCGTCTCGCGAGAGGCTCACCTCGGCCGAGACGGCGCCGCTCTCCACGAGCACGCTCACCGAACGCAGCTCGACCCTCGAGAAATCCTCGAGTATCTCGAGGTCATCCCTGATCTCGGGGAAGCCGTGGATCCCGGGTTCTTCCCTCGGGGGTCCGGCCTGTGCGCTGTCTTCGCCCTGATGCTCTTCCAACAGGACCACCCCGATCTTGCGGTGATCGATGTCTATCCCGGCCTCCGCCTTGAGGACCGATTCGACGTCGCGCGCGATCTTCTTCGGCGGCCGCCCGCCGCCGGCCACCACGTGGACCTCGGCGATCTCTCCGTCCGCCCCGGTCACTATCCTGCACGAGCGAACGTCTCGTATGCGCCTGATCGTCCGCTCCGCGCGATCTATCGCACCCCTCGCGGGGAAACCGTTCTGCAACAACGCCCTCCGTGTACCCGTCCGCCCCCCGGCGGCCCCTGACTAATCTATTGTACCACAGATGATTATAAAGTTCAAGGGGGCTAATCGCGGGCGAACCGGGCGAGAGCGGCAAGCCGGTCGTACCGCTCGCGGATCTCCTCTATCGTGAGCCCCGCGAGCCGCTCGACGGAGAACCGCTCGCAGGTGAAGCTCGCAGCCACCGCGCCGAAGACCATCGCCCGGCGCAGGTCTTCGTCCTCGAGGCTCCCCGCCGCGGCGATCGCCCCCATGAACCCCCCGGCGAAGGTATCCCCCGCCCCGGTCGGGTCGACGACGTCCTCGAGCGGGAATGCCGGGGCGATGAACCCCTCTCCCCGCGCGAACAGGTGCGCGCCGTGCTCCCCCTTCTTGATCACGAGCACGCGGGGGCCCCAGGCCGAGATCGACCGGGCGGCGCGCAGCAGGTTGGTCTCGCCGCTGAGCTGGCGCGCCTCGCCGTCGTTGACGAAGAGGATGTCCGAGCGCTCGAGGACGTCGCGCAGCCGCTCCGGCTTGCTCTCGATCCAGTAGTTCATCGTGTCGCAGGCGGTCACCGGGCGCTCGGGAAACCGGTCGAGGACGAGCAGCTGCAGCTCGGGGTCTATGTTCCCGAGGAAAAGGTGCCCCGCGCCGAGGAACGCCTCGGGCAGGCGCGGCCGGAATCTCTCGAAGACGTTCAGCTCGGTCGTTATCGTCTCGCGCTCGTTCGGATCGGCGCCGTAGCGCCCCTGCCAGAAGAAGGTCCTCCCCCCGGCGACCGACTCGAGCCCGGAGAGGTCGATCCCCCTGCCCTCGAGCAGGCGGCGGTGGTCGTCGGTGAAATCCTCGCCGACCACGCCGACGATCCCTGTCCGGCAGAAGAGGCTCGTGGCGAGCGAGGCGTAGACCGCCGAGCCGCCCAGGGCCCGCTCGACCTTTCCGCGCGGGGTCTCTATCGTATCCAGCGCCACCGATCCGACGATGACCAGGTCCATGAGTCGCATCCTTTCGCCGGAGGCGCGCAGCGGCCCCCGTTACATCCGCTCGGGGGCGCCGATGCCGAGCAGCCGCAGCGTCTCCGCGAGGACGATCCGCGTCGCCTCGGCCAGGAGCAGCCGCGCCTCGCTGAGCCCGCGGTCGCGGGAGACGATCCGGCAGACGTGATAGAACCTGTGGAACGCCGCGGCGAGCTCCTGCCCGAACGCGGTCAGGCGGTGCGGCTCGCACGACTCGGCGATCGCCTCGACGAGCTGCGGGAATATCACGAGCTCCCTCATCAGCGCGATCTCCTCCGGCTCCCTGAGCAGATCGACGCACGAGAGATCCCCGGGGAAGCCGACCCCCTCCGCGCGGGCGAAGGCGACGACGCTGCAGATCCGCGCGTGGGCGTACTGGACGTAGTAGACGGGGTTCTCGTCGCTCTGCGTGCGCGCCAGCGTCAGGTTGAAATCGAGGTGCGCCTCGGTGCGCCGCATCAGGAAGAAGAACTTCGACGCGTCGGCGCCGACGTCGTCGACCAGATCGGCCAGGGTCTCGAACTCGCCGCCGCGCTTGGACATCTTCACCTGCCTGCCGTCCTCCATCAGCCGCACCCACTGCACGGTGAGCATCTCGAGCCAGCCCGTCGGCGCGCCGAGCACCGTCGAGGCCGCCTTGAGGCGCGCGATATGGCCGTGGTGGTCGGGGCCGAAGATGTCGATCACCCGGTCGAAGCCGCGCGAGAGCTTGTCGCGGTGATAGGCGGCGTCGGCGAGGAAGTAGGTCGGCGTGCCGTCGCTGCGCACCAGGACGCGGTCCTTCTCGTCGCCGTAGTCGGTCGAGCGGAACCAGCGGGCTCCGTCCTTTTCGTAGACCGTCCCGCTTCCCTCGAGCTCGGCCAGCGTCCGCTCGATCCCGCCACCGGGCAGATGCAGGTCCGACTCGCGGAAGAACCGGTCGAAATGAACCCCGAACTTCTCCAGATCGGCCTTGATCCACGCGATCATCCGCTCGAGGGCGACGGCTCCGAAGGCGCGGGCGGCGTCGCCTTCGGGGAGCTCGAGCCAGGAGCGCCCCTCGTCCTCGGGGATCCTGCCGGCGATCTCGACGAGGTACTCCCCCGGGTAGCCGTCCTCGGGGAAGGGGACCTGCTCGCCGAGCCGCTGGCGGAAGCGGACCATCGTCGAGCGGCCGAGCTTCTCGACCTGGCTCCCCGCGTCGTTGAGGTAGTACTCGGTCTCGACCTCGTACCCCGCCTTGCGCAGCACGGCGGCGATCGCCGAGCCGACCGCCGCGGAGCGGGCCGAGACGATCACCAGCGGTCCGGTCGGGTTGGCCGAGACGAACTCGACCTGCAGCTTCCTCCCGCCCCCCGCGCCGGAGTCCCCGTACCTCGAGCCGAGGGAGACGATCCGGGCGGGCTGGGATGCGAGGTACTCCCTGGCGAACGAGAAGTTGACGAACCCGGGGCCGGCGATGTCTATCCTGTCGATGAATCCCGCGTCGAGGCCGATGCCGCCCGCGATCTGCGCGGCGAGATCGCGCGGCTTTCTCCCGAGCTCCTTCGCCGTGACGAGGGCGACGTTGGTGCTCAGGTCGCCGTGCGAGGGATCGGCGGGGCGTTCGAGCTGTATCCGGGAGCGGGGCACCTCGGCGCCGGCGGCGGCCAGGGCCCGGGCCAGGGCCTCGCGCACCTGCTCGCGCGCCGAGACCGGAGCCCCCGCGTCACTGGAGGCCATCGGGGTACTCCTCTCGCGGGGCGTCCCCCCAGAGCTTCTCGAGGGCGTAGTACTCGCGGGTCTCGGGCCGGAAGACGTGCAGGATCACGTCGACGCAGTCTATCAGTATCCAGCTCCCCTCCTCGTACCCTTCCACGTGCAGGACCGAGTCGGTGCCGTCGAGCCTCTCGACGACCGCGTCGGCGATCACCCGCGCCTGGATGGCGCTCCCCGCCGAGCAGATCACGAAGTAGTCCGTGACCCCGGAGAGCTTCTTGAGATTGAGGAGCGCGATCTCTTCGGCCTTCTTCTCCCAGGCCGCCCTGATGATCCGTTTGGCCAGGACCTTCGGTTGCATCCGCTTCAAGTTACTTCCATACTCCCTTGATAGACGCGCCGCACGCGGGACAGGCGCCGTCCTTCCCGCGCGCGCGCACGGCGTACCCGGACCGCTCGACGACGGTCTCCCCGCAGGAGGGGCATCGGGTGTCCTCCGTGCCTTCGATGAATATATTGCCGATATAGACATAATCAAGGAATTCCCGGGCCGCCCGGTACGCTTTCTCGAGGGTCGCCTGGGGGGTGGGCGACCGGTCGCTCATCCGGTGGCGGGGGAAAAAGCGCGAGAGATGCAGCGGGATGTCGC
>JAQVGR010000237.1 GCA_028696635.1 Candidatus Krumholzibacteriia bacterium
CCCCTCCTTCGTCTCCCGCAGGTTCCGGTACCTGCCGCGGTCCCAGATCATGACGACCCCCGCGCCGTACTCCCCCTCGGGGATCCCCCCCTCGAACAGGGCGTACTCGAGCGGATGGTCCTCGGTCGGTACGGCGAGACGGCGCTCCCCCGGCATGCCGGGGGGCCCCTTCGGGACCGCCCACGACTTCATCACGCCTCCGACCTCGAGGCGCAGGTCGTAGTGGAGCGAGCGGGCGCGATGCTTCTGGATCACCCACGACAGCCTTCGGGAGGCGGCGGAGCCGCCTCCCGAAGGCTCTTTCGTCTTCTCGAAATCGCGCTTCTTCCGATACTCGTCGAGGGGATCGCGGCTCATCGTCATCGTCCCTTCATGAAATTCCGCATACCGCCGGGCCGGAGCGGGCACGGTACCCGGGCAGTCCGGCGTCTCTCCCGAGCAACGCCGCCGCCCCCGCCGCGCCGTGCCTCTGCAAGATGATATGGAAAAACGGCTTCGGATTTTATGTTTATTTTCCGTTGACATCATTTTTTTACCCCCAATATATTGGGCCTTGCCGCTTCGTTCGTGCCATCGATTGTGGGATGAAAGGGAAAGCGGCCCGACCGGGACGGATCCGGCACACACAGGGGATTCGCGGAGGCGTGATCCGGCTCTCCGCCGCCAGGCGCAGCCGGATGTCTCTGATATCCGACGGCCCGTCGCCCCGACGGCGTCGCCGCGACCGAAAGGACACGACCAATGCAGACCTGCCAGAAAGACGGCGAGCGCGTCGCCGCGGCGGCCGCCGCCCCGGGGGCCTTCTTCGCCTCGATCCGCAAGCGCGACGGCCGCGTCGTGCCCTTCGACCCGGAGAAGATCACCAGGGCCCTGCTCAAGGCGGGGCGCGCGACCGGCGAGTTCGGCGACGACGTGGCCCGCACCCTCACCACGCGGGTGCTCGGCCTCGCCCAGGTGCTGCTCGGCGCCGGATCGCCGACGGTCGAACAGGTCCAGGATCTCGTCGAGGACGTGCTGCTCCAGTCGCCGTTCAAGAAAACGGCGAAGGCGTACATCCTCTACCGCGACCAGCACGCGCGGATCAGGGAGATGATCAGCAAGGCCGACGTCGACCTGATCGACACCTACCTCGAGAAGCTCGACTGGAAGGTCCGCGAGAACAGCAACATGGCCTACTCGCTGCAGGGCCTCAACAACTACATCTCGAGCGAGGTGAGCAAGACCTACTGGCTCAACAAGATCTACACGGCCGAGGTGCGCGAGGCGCACGCCTCGGGGGCGCTGCACATACACGACCTCGGGCTCCTGTCGGTCTACTGCGTCGGCTGGGACCTGCACGACTTGCTCCGCAGCGGTTTCCGCGGCGCCGCGGGGAAGGCGGAGAGCAAGCCGGCCCGGCATTTCCGCACGGCGCTCGGTCAGATCGTCAACTTCTTCTACACCCTGCAGGGGGAGGCGGCCGGCGCGCAGGCCTTCTCGAACTTCGACACCCTGCTCGCCCCGTTCATCCGCCGCGACGGGCTCTCGTACGAGGAGGTCCGGCAGGCGCTGCAGGAGTTCGTGTTCAACGTGAACGTGCCGACCAGGGTCGGCTTCCAGACGCCGTTCACCAACCTCACCCTCGACCTCGTCCCGCCGGCCGCGCTGGCGCGGGAGCCCGCGATCATCGGCGGCGAGCCGCAGGAGCAGACGTACGGCGAGTTCGCCGAGGAGATGGCGATGCTCAACCGCGCCTTCCTCGAGGTCCTCTCCGAGGGGGACGCGCGCGGCAGGGTCTTCACCTTCCCGATCCCGACCTACAACATCTCCCCGTCGTTCGACTGGGACGCGCCGGGGCTCGAGCGTCTCTGGGAGGTGACCGCCAAGTACGGGATCCCCTACTTCGCCAATTTCGTCAACTCGGAGATGTCCCCCGACGACGCCCGCTCGATGTGCTGCCGGCTGCGGCTCGACCTGCGCTCGCTCGAGAAGCGCGGCGGCGGTCTCTTCGGGGCGAACCCGCTGACCGGCTCTATAGGGGTCGTCACGATCAACATGCCGCGTCTCGGCCACCTCTCGGCGGACGAAGGGGAGTTCCTCGGCCGGCTCGGGCACCTGATGGAGATAGCCCGCACGAGCCTCGAGACCAAACGGAAGGTCCTCGAGGGGTTCACCGACAAGAACCTCTACCCGTACACGCGATTCTACCTGCGCGGCGTGCGCGAGGGTCACGGCTGCTACTGGTTCAACCATTTCTCGACCATCGGGCTCGTCGGGCTCAACGAGGCCTGCGTGAACCTGCTCGGCGCGACGATCGGCGAGCCGGAGGGAGCCGCCTTCGCCGCCAGGGTCCTCGATTTCATGCGGGGGAAGCTCGTGGTCTTCCAGGAGGAGACCGGCAACTTCTACAACCTCGAGGCGACGCCGGCCGAGGGGACCGCCTACCGCCTCGCCCGGATCGACCGCGAGAAGTTCCCCGGGATACGGTTCGCCAACGAGCGCGAGGTCGCCCGGGGGGCCGAGCCGTTCTACACCAACTCGAGCCAGCTCCCCGTCAACTACTCCGACGACGTCTTCGAGGTGCTCGACCTGCAGGACGACCTGCAGACGCGCTACACCGGCGGGACGGTGCTGCACATCTACCTCGGCGAGGCCGCCGCCGATCCGTCCGCGGTCAAGCGTTTCGTCAAGACGGTCTGCGAGCGGTACCGGCTCCCGTACTTCACGATCTCCCCCACCTTCTCCGTCTGCCCCGAGCACGGATACCTGCGGGGCGAGCAGCGCCGCTGCGACACGTGCGGGGCCGAAACGGAGGTCTATTCCCGCGTGGTCGGCTACCTGCGCCCCGTCGACCAGTGGAACGAGGGCAAGCAGGCCGAGTTCGAGATCAGGAGCAGGTACCGGATCGAGGCGGCGCCATGACGATCGGCGGATTCCAGAGGTTCACGCTGAGCGACTTCCCCGGGCGGGTCGCGGCGATCGTGTTCACGCAGGGGTGCAACTTCCGCTGCCCGTACTGCCACAACGCATCGCTGATACCGGCCACCCCGCCGCCGGGAAGGGCCGTGCCCGAACGGTACGTCCTCGACTGCCTGCGCGCGCGCGCGGGTCGGATCGACGGGGTCGTCGTCACGGGCGGCGAGCCGACCGTGCAGGACGACCTGCCGCTCTTCCTGCGGGCGATCAGGGAGATCGGACTCGCGGTCAAGCTCGACACGAACGGCGGCAGGCCCGACGTGATCAGGAGGCTGGTGGGCGAGGGGCTCGTCGACTTTATCGCGATGGACGTCAAGGGCCCGCTGGAGCGGTACCGCCGCTGCGCCGGCGTGCCGGTGCCGCCCGAGGCGATCGCCGAGTCGATGGAGATCGTATCGGGCGGCGGCGTCGAGCACGAGTTCAGGACGACGGTGATGGAGGGCCTTCTTTCCGGGAGCGATCTCGAGGCGGTCGCTCGCCTGATCCCTCCCGGTTCGCCGCACAGGCTGCAGCCCTGCCGTCCTCCGTCCCGATCCCGCAGCGAAGGAGACCCGGTATGGACAGGAGCGAGATCTTCCGCAAGTGGGGCATCTTCCACAAGCATTACGACGCCGCCGGCATCCTGAAAAGCTTCGCCAACCATCTCGAGTACTCGCTGTCCAAGGACCAGTACACCGCCACCGTGCGCGATCTGTATCTGTCGCTCGCCCTCGCCGCGCGAGACCGGCTCGTCGAGCAATGGATCAAGACCCAGCAGATGTATCACGCCTGCGACGTCAAACGCGTCTACTACCTCTCCGCCGAATACCTCATGGGGAGGGCGCTGGTGAACAACCTGATCAACCTCGGCATCTACGACGAGACTAAAAAGGCGATGGACAGGATCGGAGTGAGTCTCGACGACCTCGTCGAGCAGGAGCCCGACGCCGGCCTCGGCAACGGCGGTCTCGGGCGGCTGGCCGCCTGCTTCCTCGATTCCATGGCCACCCTGGAGCTCCCCGCGACGGGGTACGGCATCAGGTACGAGTTCGGGATGTTCGAGCAGCGCATCGCCGGCCTCGAGCAGCGGGAGTTCCCCGACCACTGGCTCCAGTTCGGCAATCCGTGGGAGATAGAGCGCCCCGAGTACAGCTTCACCGTCCGG
>JAQVGR010000238.1 GCA_028696635.1 Candidatus Krumholzibacteriia bacterium
CCGGAAATCGGGCTTGAACCGCCCGGTCCTCACGGTCAGCTCCGTCCCGGGGACCGGCTCGGGCCTGCCGGGGGCCGGGGAGACGCTCACCGGGGGTCCTTCCCCGAGCGGCTCGACGGTCAGGCTGACCCGCTCGATCTCGTCCTCCGCGATATAGTACGAGCTCTGCAGGATGCTGTACCCGCCGTATCGCAGCGGGTGGTTCACCTCGACCTCCCTGGCGGCGACGACGTTCCCCTCCCCGTCGACCAGCGCCAGCGTCGAGATGTAGTCGCGTATCCGTCCGTTTTCGCCGAGCACGATCCTGAAATCGTCGACGCGGATCGAGAGATCGCCGCCGGCCAGGGGGATCGTGTCTCCCCGCGCGCCGTAGAGGAGCTCGCTCGAGCCCATGCGGCTGCCCATCACCCCCCCGACGGTTATCACGAGCAGCCCGGCGTGGAATATGAAATTCCCCAGGGCCCGCCATCTGCCGGCGACCGCGCTGAACAGGACCGCCTCCCCCTCGCGCCGCCAGTCGAGGCGGTACCCGCGCCTGCGCAGCGCGCCTCTCAGCGCGCCGATCCCCCGCTCGGCCAGCTCCGGCGACAGGGGGCGCTGAGCCGCGTGCAGCCTCCCGTAATGGACGAGGGGATCGCCGCGCGCCGCCCCGGGCCCGCTCCGGTCGAACCGGACGGCGAACCGGGGAGCGCCGCCGCCCTCGGGAATTCCGGAAGGTGCCGGCGGCCGCAGCGAGGGGATCAGGAAGGTCCGCCACCGCCCCGCGAGGCACAGCAGCAGGACGGCGAAGAAGAGCGCGAGCACGCCGGTGTACCAGAACGAATGGAACGGATCGTACAGCCGCAGGGCCGAGACGGCTGCGGCGGCCCAATCCCCCCAGCGCTGCGCGTACAGGTCCCTGTGGACGGGGAAATCGGGAGGCACCAGCTCCGAAGAGATCCACCCGGCGGCGCTGGCACCGAACAGGACGGCGATCACCGCGACGGCCGTGCGCTGGCTCACCAGCGGTCCGCGCCGGGATGCGCCGCCGTTCTGCGCGCGTGCATCGGCCATGCTCGGAGTATACCGGACCCCGCAGTGGATGTCAGCAGAATAGACGACCGAAAGATCTTTACCGGCCGCCGGGGAACGGGTATAACCGGCGTATGAGTCAGCGCTCGCGGATCGGTATTTCCCTGCTGGCGGTCTGCGCCGCGGGGGCTCTCTCCTGCGCCGACCGTGACCCCGGCGCGGCGGCGCGCGCCGAGTTCGACAGTCTCGCCGCCGGGGCGCTCGGCCTGTACCGGCATCTGCATCCCCTGCGCTGGTCGAGTCTCGGTCTGGAGGGGGGCGATTCGCTCCTGTTCGCCTTCACCGACGACGAGATGACGGCGGCGGCCGCCCGTCTCGACTCGCTCCTGGGCGCCCTCTCCTCGCTTCCCGCCGCCTCGCTCGACCGCCGCCGCCTCGACGATTCGTTCCTCCTGCTCGACTGGATCAAGGGGGAGCGCTTCGCCCTCGGCCCCGACGGCGCCTGCAGGAACAATCCCCTGCTGTACTGCTGGATGATCGAGGAGGCCCTTTTCCAGATCCCGTCGCGCCCCGCCCCGCCCTATCCGGGCGAGCGGGAGCAGTACGCGCGGCGCCTCGCGGCCCTTCCGGCGCTTGCCGGGAGCGCCGCACGCCTGCTCGAGGCCCCGGGCGCCCCGCTCCTCGAGGAGGCGGTGGTGCGCCTGGATCGGATCGCGGCGACGATCCCCGCCCTGGCCTCGGAAGCGCGCAGAAGATACGGGGAGCCGGTCCCCGGGTGCGCCGCGGCGGCCGGACCGGTCGAGGCCCTGCGGGCCGCCTTCTCGGGGATGCTCGGGGGGCGTCCGCGCGGCATGACGATCATGGGGCTCGAGAACCTCTCGCTCGTTCTCAAGTACGCCGAGCATCTCGACGCCGACCCGGCCGCGCTGATCGCCGAAGCGGAATCGGCCCTTCAGCGGATCGGACGCCGCCCGCATCCGGCGGGCGCCCGCAGGACCGCCGCCGCGGGTCCCCCCGCCGATCCCGACTCGATCCTCTCCGCGATAGAGACGGCGATCGCGGCGCGGCGCCTCGCCGGCGCGGGAGGCGGAAGATCCCCCGTCATTGCCGCCAGGCCGCTCTACACCCCCCTGCGCATACCGGTCGATCCGTTCCTCACCGTGCCGGTCACAGAGCGCCGCCGCGCGCGGGCCGAGTTCGCGGGCCCGCCGGCGGGGGAATGCGCGACGGTCTGCATCGTCCCGGCGCAGCCGGCCGCCGATGGCGACCGTCTCTTCTACGATCTGCTCCTCTGCTGCTCCGCGGTGACGGCGCCGGCCCGCGATGCCTGCCGCGCCGGAACGACGATCCGCGCCGTGTTCTCCTCCGAGACCTTCCGGCGCGGCTGGGAGACGGTCGTCCTCCAGGAGATCGCCCCGCTCTTTCCGGAGCGCCGGGAGGCGGTGGCGCGGATCGAGGGGGAGCAGCGCATCCTCGACCTCGCCCGCATGATCGTCGCGCTCCGTCTCCATGCGGGGATCTATACGGCGGAGGCCGCCCGCGCGTACCTCGCCGAGACGACCGGCCTGCCCCCGGCCCTCCTCGACGGCGAGGTCGCCTCCGCCTCCGCCTCCCCCGCGGCCGCGTTCGACGGGATCGCCGCGCTCCTGATCGAGCGGCTCAGGAAGACCCCCGCCGGCCAGGGCGGCGCGGGGGGACGGCTCGGCGACCTGCTGCTCGAGAACGGCATGCTGCCGCTCGCTCTCATAGAAAAGAAGCTGCCGTCATGAAACACCGGACGCGCCGGGCCGTACTAGGTACCGGATGGAGGTACGGCATGAAACAGCTACTGATCCCCGCCCTGCTCGCGGCGACCCTCGCCCCGTGTTTCAGCGCCGGCGCATCGGCGACAGAGGTCAGCCGGGACTATCAGAAGAGCTTCGAGGTCGATCGAGGAGCGGTCCTGCGCCTGCGGCACGGCGACGGAGACGTCGCGATCACCCCGTGGGACAGGGACGTGATCGAGATGACGGTGATCTACCGCGCGGAGCATAAAGGGTTCGGCGACGCCAGGGGGGATTTCGCCCTCGAGATCCGGGAGAAGAACGGGATCGTCGAGGTGATCGGCCGGGAGAGCCGCGAGGGCTTCCAGCCGTTCATCATATATATACTGAAGGAGTACCGCTACACGATCTCGGCTCCGCCGTGGATAGCGCTCGAGCTCAACGGCGACGACGGCGACGTCGAGATCGAGAAGTGCAGCGGACCGATCGAGATCCGCAGCGACGACGGAGACATCAGCCTCTTCGACTGCTCCTCCCCCCGCACGACGATCAGGGGCGAGGACGGCAACATCACCATCGAGGGGCATTCCGGCCGGATCGACATCGTCGCCGACGATTCCGAGATGGACATCGACCGGTGCGCCTTCGGCGCCTGCCGGATCACGGCCGAGGACGGGCGCATCAGGGCCCGCGACTGCCAGGGCGATTTCGAGATCGAGCGCGACGACGGCGAGACCCAGCTGCTGCGCATTTCGACCGGCGTGATGAGTCTGCGCTCCGCCGACGGGGGGTTCGACATCGAGCTGCTCGAGAGCCCCTCGCTCGACCTCGACATCGGCACGGACGCGGGGCGGGTCGATCTCTCCCTCCATCGGGGGATCTCGGCCACGTTCTCGGTGGACGTCGACGACGCGCCGATCCGCGTCGACCTGCCCGGCGCGAAGAACGTGCAGCAGGGACGCCGCTGGATGTCGGGAACCCTGGGGAACGGCCGGGGGAAGATACGGATACGGACCGGGGACGGCCCGGTGACGCTTCGCGAGCTGCGCTGACCGCCGCCGAGCGCTAGAACGGCGCTTCCTGCGAGCGGTGCGCGATCCTGCCTCCGATGACAGTCGCCGTCACCCGCGAGCGCAGGATCGCCTCGGGCGGGCCCTGCATGATGTCCTCCGAGAGCACGACGAAATCGGCCAGCATCCCCTCCGCGATCATCCCCCGCTCCATCTCCTGGTGCGCCGCGCGGGCCGCGTCGACCGTGAACGCCCTGACCGCCTCGGCCACCGTGAGCCGCTGGGAGGGGGACCAG
>JAQVGR010000239.1 GCA_028696635.1 Candidatus Krumholzibacteriia bacterium
CGATGACATTACGAACACCGGCCGGCGTGAGTGAAATCTCCCTGGATCCTCTGCCGTGACGATACGCTCTGGAATACGGCTCGACGCAAGAGAGTGTTGCGCGGCCTGAGCCCCCGTCAGCTATCTCAGGATCGCCCCGATAACGGCGCAGACCAGGGCGACGTTCATCGCGACGATGTACGAGTAGAACCACCGCCCGGTCTTCCCGTTCTCCTGCCTCGTGATCTCCTGATACTGGTTCATGTATGTGAATATCAGCAGCCTGATCAGAAGCCAGTTGATCCTGTGGCCGCGGCCGGAGACGAACGAGACCATCGCGATCGCCGACACGACTCCCCATATGACCGCGGCGAGGGCGATCCCGATCAACAGATCACTCATACAATGTCACCTCCGGAAAATCCGTGATGCCGGACTGCACGGCTGAAGCGCCTGGTCGATGCGGTTCAAGGGCCCCTCCTCGGAACCGGTTTCGGGTTTCCATCCTCAATATGCAATCCGCCGCCCGCATATTCAATCCGGCGTCATTCTTCGGCAGCTTCAACCGGCCCTGCTACGATCCCCCGCGCAGCCGCCTGAGCGCCTCCGCGGCGTAGATGCGCACCTCGCGGTCGGGGTCTCGCGCGGCACCCCGCAGGGGGCCGCGGACATCCGGCGAGCCGATGCGAAGCAGGGCGATCACCGCCGAGCGCCTCACCTCCGGCTCGGTATCGCAGAGGAGCGCCGAGAGCGCCGGGACGGCATCCGGCGATCCGAGCGCGCCGAGTATATCTGCCCCCGCGCTCCGCTCCCACCGGTGTTCGCTCTCGAGCAGCAGGACGGCGGGGCCGGCGGCGGCGGGAGATCGGCGCGCAGCCAGAAACCGCATCGCCTCGATGCGGATGTGCCCTTCGGGATCGCCGAGCAGCCGCTCCGCCTCTCCGGCGCAGTCCGCCTCCGGTATCCGCGCGAGCCCGCGCAGGGCGTGGTAGCGGACGTCGGAGGCCTGATCGCCGAGGGCGGCGCAGAGGGCGGGGACCGCGTGATCCGGGTCGAGCAGGTGCAGACGCTCGGCGGCCAGCACGCGCGCTTCCGGATCGTCGCAGGCGAGCAGGCCGAGCATCGGCTCCAGCGCCGGATCGCCGATCCGCGCGAGCCGGTCGGCGAGCGCCCTCCCCCGCCGCGTCCCCGGCTCCTGACGCACCGCTGCCGCGAGCTCCGCCGCGGCGGCGCGGCGCCCGGCCGGCCGCGCCAGGGCGGCGATCTCGCTTAGCCCCCCGTCGTAGAAGAGGACCGAGGCCGCCATCACGATCGCCGTGTAGATGGCGACCACCGCCGCGACCTCACCCCTGCGCCCGGGACGACCGTGCCCGAAGAGGACGCGCGACGGAATGGAGAAGACCTTCGACACGACGGACGGGAGCGGCAGCAGGAACGGCGCCGAGCGCCGGTAGGCCTCGTACGATTCGCCGTGCCGCCGCTTCATGGCGAGCTCCTCGAGCATCGCCACCCCCACGATCGTCATCGTCCCGAGCAGCCAGGGGAGCGAAGCGCTGATCATCCAGGAGCGCCTCGGGTACCGCCCCTGCTCGATCAGGAGGTATATCCCGTAGCTCCAGAGGATCCACCCGAGGTACTGGGGATGGCGGGAGAGGCGGTAGATCAATCCGCCGGCGACCGGCCGCCCGCGCGAGCGCGCGCGGAGCCAGGCGAAGGTCCCCAGGAAGAAGATCAGCAGCCCCGCGGCGACGAAGAAGATGACGATCGGCCAGTACCCCTCGGCGTTGAAGAGACCGAACAACCGGCGCAGCCCGTCGAACGGGGCGCGGATCGCGAGCCCCAGCCGGGATATATCGAACGAGAGATCGAGAACGGGGAGCCAGACGACATTGAGCAGGCCGAGCCCGGCGAGGAAGAACATCACCCCGGCGAACTGCGCGAAGACGGGGAGCATGAAGGCGAGCCCACCGGCGGCGGCGAGCCCCGCCCGCCTGCCGGCGAACCCCGCGGCGACGAGCAGCACGAGCGCGGCGAAACAGGCGTACCCGACGGTCCTCAGGCGATAGTGGGAAATGAACAGTTCCGTCTTCAGGCGGGCGGTCGCGTCGGCGTGCGAATCGAACCCCGGGACCGGTACCCGATCCTGCAGCGCCCGGTCGGCCAGCCTCGGCAGCTCGACCGTGGCGAAGGTCAGCCCGACGGTGAACACCGCAGAGAGCAGAAAGGTCAGCGCGGCCGCCTTCATCGGGACTCCCCTCGAGCCGCTATTTCTTCTTCGCGATCCTCGACGGCAGGTGCGGCCAGGCGTCGGAGCAGAGCTCGATCTGCTCCTTCTCGCCGCACAGCCGGCAGGTCACCTCGAGGAACGGCTGGCCGTTGTCGGAGACGACGATGTCTGACATCGCCACCGTGTCGCACTCCTCGCAGTACATCTCCAGCTTTCCGTGTTCGCAGACCGGCTTGACCTTCATGATTGCGCTCTCCTTTCGATCGGGTTCCGCGTCGTTCAGCGAATGGATGGCCTCACGCCCCGCGGACATCCATCGCGAACGAACCCTCGTCGGCGATCGTGAGCTCGATGGTCCCGGGTTCGAGCAGACTCTCCTGCACGTGGAAGACGGCGTCCTCGACCTCGAACCGCTCGAACGAGGCGTCGTCCAACCGTTCTTTGATATCCTCGGGGGCGCACATCCGACCGGATGTCATCCTCACGGCCTTTCATCATCCGAAGACCTCCCAGAAGACGCCGACGGTGAGCACCCCGCCGCGCGAGCGCACCAGGTCGACGAGCGCCTTCTCAGGAGCGATCCGCATCCTCTTCCTCTTTCATGTCGGCCCCCGACGACGAAGGGAGGGTCGGCATCTTGTCGATGTCGCCCGGCGCGTCGAGCTCCCTGCAGGAGACGCCCAGGTCGCGAAGCCTCCTCGAGACCGGGATGAGGCGCCTGTCCAGCGAGCCGACGGCGGCATTGTAGCTCTCGACGCTCTTCCCGAGCGTCTTCCCGAGCGTCGCGAACCGCTCGATGAACGTCTCCATGCGGCTGTACAGCTCGCCCCCCTCCCTGACGATCTTCATGGCGTTCTCGGAGATCGTCTGCTGCTGCCATCCGTAGGCGACCGAGCGCAGCAGCGCGAGCAGGGTGACGGGGGAACTGATCAGCACCTTCTTGTCTATCGCGTACTCGAGCAGGTCCGGATCCTTCTCGAACGCGGCCCCGAGGCACGCCTCGTTCGGCACGAACATCACGACGAAATCGGGGGCCTTCTCGAACTGATCCCAGTACTGTTTGAGGCCGAGCTCCTGAATGCGGCTTCGCATCGCGCGAGCGTGCTCGGCGAGCTTCTGCGCGCGGACGGTCTCGTCGGTGCATTCCATCGCCGAGAGGTAGGCGTTCAGCGGCACCTTCGAGTCGACCGGGAGCACCCCCTCGTTGGGCAGGCGCACGATCATGTCGGGGCGCCCCTGCTCGCTCGCGGCCTGCTCGTCGAACGCGACGTGGCTGACCATCCCCGCCATCTCGACGACGCGCCTGAGCTGTAGCTCCCCCCACCGCCCCCTGACGGTCGGGGACCTGAGCGCATGCGAGAGCGAGCTGGTCGTCTCCTGGAGCCTCGTGTGGGTTTCCCGCAGGTCCCTGAGCTGCTGCTCCAGCGATTTGTACGCCCCCTCCCGGGACTTCTCCAGCTCCCGCACGTGGCCGTCGAGCGATGTGAGATTCTCCTTGAGCGGATCGACGAGCGAGGAGATGTCCTTCTTCGCCTGATCCGTCAGCATCTGCGAGTTCGACTGGAGGACGTCGCCGGCCAGGGCCTTGAAGGCCTCGCGCATCTTCTCCTCGGCCTTCTCCACCCACGCGAGCTTCTCGGCGGTCGCGCTCTTCTCCGCCTCGAGAACCTGTATCCTCGATCCGAGCTCGGAGTGCGCCCTGAGCGCTCCCGTCTTCGAGCGGTACCACAGGGCAAGCCCCACCGAAAGGCCTATCAGAAAAGAGATTACACCTATGAGAATCACGTTCATCGAAATCGCTCCATCGACTGTTTCCGGGACGGGAGCCGCCGCCCGGTCCCCCGCACGAACGAACGGTAGAGGAATTTCG
>JAQVGR010000240.1 GCA_028696635.1 Candidatus Krumholzibacteriia bacterium
GTCGTGGAGCTGCTCGTCCCCGATTTCAACGGTTCCCGGGAGGCGATCGATACGGCGCTGAGCGCCGGGCCTGATATATTCTCGCACAACGTGGAAACAGTCAGGCGCCTGTATCCGTCGGTCAGAAAGGGCGCCGACTACGACAGATCGCTCGGGCTGCTCGCGGCGGTCCGGCGGAACGCACGGGAGGTACGGACGAAATCGGCTCTGATGCTCGGGCTGGGCGAGACGACCGACGAGGTACTCGAGGCCCTGTCGGACCTCAGGGATGCCGCCGTCGATTTCGTCGCGCTCGGCCAGTACCTGAGGCCGGGGCTCGGCCAGATCCCCGTCCGGGAGTACATCGCGCCCGCCGCGTTCGATCGACTCGCCGAGCGGGCGCGTGAGATGGGTTTTCTCGAGGTGACCGCGGGCCCCCTGGTGAGAAGCTCGTACCAGGAGAACCGCATCCCGGCGCGCGGCGCGCGCACCGGAGCGCGGCCCGCGAAACGATGCGAGGAGGAAGTGCGATGAAGTTGACCACCACGGCGCGGCATTTCGAATCGAGCACGGAACTCAACGAACATATCGATGAGCGTCTCCGCAGGCTGAAACGGTTCTTCGATCATATCCTCCACGTCGACGTCATCATGTCCGTGGAGAAGTTCCGGCATATAGCCGAGGTGAACGTGCACGTGAACGGGCACGATTTCGCAGCCAAGGAAGTGTCCGAGGACATGTTCACCTCGATAGACATGGCGGCGAAGAGCCTCGAGCGCCAGATCAAGAAGTTCAAGGGAAAGAGGATCGACCAGCATCAGAATCCCCGCAGGAACGCCCGCGCGCTGAAATCGGCCGAGAAGATCGTCAAGGCCGGCAGCGTGGGCAGCCCGGGCGGTATCAACATCATGGAGCACGTGCCTCACGAAGTCGCCGAACTGAGCGTCGAGGAGGCGATTATCGCCATGGAGGACCAGGACCGGGATTTTCTCCTTTTCAACAATCCGGAATCGGGTAAACTGAACTTCGTGTACAGACGTTCGGACGGCCACTACGGGGTCATAGACTCGCTCGACTGATCCGGCCCCGCCGGGCCGGCAGCCTGCGGCAGCGGAGGAATCAAGTGGGACAGGAATATCCGGTACAGGAACTGTTTGAGGACAACGGCGAGGATCTCGGCCTCGAGACCCTCACCGGGAACCTCTCGAGCCCGCTTCCCATCACGAGCCCCGACGTGCACCGGCCTGCGTTCGCCCTGACGGGGTTCATGGCGAACTATCTCCACGAACGCATCCAGATCATCGGGGAGACCGAGTGGCTCTACCTCCGGTCGCTCGACAGGGCCCAGACCGACGTGACCGTCGGGCGGCTCTTCTCGAAGCCGCTGTGCTGCATGATCCTCACCAAGGGGCTCGAGCCCCCTCCGGAGCTCGTCGAGCACGCCCGCGTCAGCGGAGTGCCCCTGCTCCGCACCCGCATGCAGACCACCGAGTTCATCCACGAGCTCACGGGGTATCTCGAGCTGATATTCGCGCCGCGCACGATGATTCACGGTTCGCTCGTCGATGTCTACGGCGTCGGCCTGCTCTTTTCGGGGCGCAGCGCGATCGGAAAGAGCGAGATCGCCCTCGACCTCGTCGAGCGGGGACACCGGCTCGTGGCGGACGACGTGGTGGAGGTATTCCGGCACGGCGACGCGATCCTCGGCCGCGGGCGCGAGCACCTGAAGCACTACATGGAGATCAGGGGGATCGGCATCATCAACGTGATGGACGTCTTCGGGATCCGCGCCGTGCGCATACAGAAGCGCGTCGAAGTGGTCGTCCAGCTCGAGGAGTGGGATCCGACGAAGGACTGGGACCGGCACGGGCTCGATGAGCACTACACCGACATTCTCGGCATCGATGTCCGGCAGGTCGTCATCCCGATCTTCCCCGGCAAGAACATCACGGTGATCGCGGAGACGATCGCGCTCAACCACATGCTCAAGGTCTACGGCATCGACGCGGCGAAGCGCCTCGACCAGCAGCTGCTCGACATGATGGACAGCGACAAGAAGACGCGGCGGTACCTGCTGTACGACCACGAATAGGACGATGGAGAAGGGCTCTATCATAGGGATCATAGTAACCCACGGGAATCTCGCCGAGGAGCTCCTCGCCACGGTCGAGATGATCGTCGGCAAGACGCACGACTTCTACGCGATGTCCGGCTCCGATCTGTGCGACGAGAACGTCGCGCAGAGGATCGGCGATCTGGTCACGGATAGCGGCCGCGAGCGGCGGGCCGTGGTCTTCGTGGACTACTTCGGAGGGTCGTGCAGCGCCGCGACGATCAGGGCGACGCGCGAGTACTCCGATGTGCGGGTTATCAGCGGTGTGAATCTCCCGATCCTTCTCGACTTCGTGAACAAGCAGGATACATACGGTCTCGAGGAGATCGTCGATCATCTGCTGCACCGCGGTCGGGAGAGCATACGGGTCGTAACATTCTGAGGCTGCGGCAGCGCCGGCCTCGCCGGCGCGCACATCCCGGCAAAACGCATGACGGCCGGCGGCGGGTGCCTCGATGGTGATACTGTTCCGGATCGATGACAGACTGATACACGCCCAGGTTGTCGTGGGATGGGGGAGGGAGCTGCGCCCGGACCGGATCGTGCTGGCCGACGACGTGGTGAGCTCGACCGGCTGGGAACGGGATCTGTACACCGCCGCGGCCTGCCCCGATCTGACGGCGACGGTCCTGTCCGAGCGCGAAGCGGTCGAGCAGATCGCCGCGGGGGTTTTCGACAGCGAGAGGATCTTCCTGATCGTCCGGGGCCCGCGGGAGGCGCTGCGAATGCTCGATATGGGGCTCTCCGCCGAGGAGATCAACGTCGGAGGCCTGCATCCCCGGGCGGGGCGACGGATGATCACGGAGAATGTCCACGCGGACGACGCCGAGCGCGCCGTCCTGCGCGAGATCGTCAAGAAGGGGATCGCCCTCGAATCCAGGGCCCTGCCGGGCGACCGGCGGACCACGATCAACTCGAAGGTCGTCTGACCAGCCAAGGCGGAGGCGCATGCCGGAGAACGTCACGTTCATCCTCGGGATCCACAACCACCAGCCGGTGGGCAATTTCGATCATGTCATCGAAGAGGCCTGGGACAAGGCGTACCGGCCGTTCATGGAGGTCATGAGCCGGCACCCCGACATGCCGTTCTCGCTGCACTGCAGCGGGATCCTCTGGGACTGGTTCGCCGGGCGGCACCCCGAGTACCTCGATGACGTTGCGCGGATGACGGCGGCGGGGAGGCTCGAGATCATGTCGGGGGGATACTACGAGCCGATCCTGACCGTCATCCCCGAGCGCGACCGCAGGGGCCAGCTCGAGATGATGCGGTCGTTCGTCGCGGGCCGGTTCGGCTCGGCTCCGCGCGGCTGCTGGCTCACAGAAAGGATCTGGGACCCGCACCTGCCCGCGACGCTCGCCGGGGCGGGCCTCGAGTACGTCGTCGTCGACGACTCGCACTTCAAGAGCACCGGCTTCGCCGCCGAGCGCATGCGCGGATACTTCAACACCGAAGAGAACGACTCGTACGTGCGCGTGTTCCCGATAGACAAGCGGCTTCGCTACCTGATTCCGTTCCACGAGCCCGAAGAGGTGATCGAATACCTGCGGGGGGTCTCTCGCGAACCGGGGGGAGGCAGGCGCATCGCCGTGCTCGCCGACGACGGAGAGAAGTTCGGTCTGTGGACGGGGACCTGGGATCTCTGCTACCGGCGGGGATGGCTCGACCGTTTCCTCGACCTGATCCGCAGCAACAGCGACTGGATCACCGTGTCGACCTTCTCCCGGGTGATCGACGAGACGCCGCCTCGGGGGATCGTCTACCTGCCGACGGCGTCGTACAGCGAGATGATGGAATGGGCGCTTCCCCTGAGGGCCCAGGAGTCATACCGGGCGGCGAAGGAGGCGCTCTCGCGCGGCGGGACCGTCCCCGAGCCGGCCGAGTCTCTGCGGGGAGGATTCTGGCGGAACTTCCTCGTCAAGTACGAGGAGAGCAACTGGATGCACAAGCGGATGCTGCGGGCGAGCGAGCTCGTCGAC
>JAQVGR010000241.1 GCA_028696635.1 Candidatus Krumholzibacteriia bacterium
CCCCCCCCGACCGTCGCGGTCACCCTGACGGACGACGCGTCGAACTCGACCGGCACCGGTATCGTCCCGGCGGCCGCCGGCGGGGCGGGCACGGACGTGAACAGGGCGAGCAGGGAAAGAACGGATAAAATCCCACGCATGACGCGGACCTCCCGGTCGCAGGGGTGTACCGATTTCAGATCTCTCTGTGTCGTGATCCAGAACGACGATAGCGGTTCTGCAGTACGCTGCTTCTCCTTGATGCCGATGTCCTCCACAGAAACACCATGCGGAGTGCGGATAAGCGTTCTTTAATATTCTACCGTATTCGTAACTCTTTGTCAAGAAAGAGATTCATAACAACCAACCCCGTGTCACGGCAGCGGATAAGGCGCGCCCCTCACCCGCCGACGACGGAAAAGGTCGCCGCGCCGCCGCTCCAGCCGGCGCGGACGGCCCGGCCGGGGGGCAGGTCGCCCTCGAGAATCCTCGCGGCGAGCGGATCGAGGAGCATCTTCTGGAGCAGACGCTTGAGCGGACGCGCGCCGAACTCGGGGTCGTAACCCCTCTCGGCGAGCACGCCGAGCAGATCCGGATCGATCACGAGAGACCTCCCTCCCTCGCGCAGCCGTTCGTTGATCCGGTCGATCTGGAGCTCGACGATCCGGGCGATGTCGTTCCGGTCGAGGAAGCGGAAAACGATGATCTCGTCGACCCGATTGAGGAACTCGGGGCGGAAGAATTCCCTGAGCAGCTCCCTGATCCGGGCGGCGATCTCGCCGTCGTCGAGCTCGCCGCGTCGCGACAGCAGCTGGCCGCCGATGTTCGAGGTCATGATCACGATCGTATTGCGGAAATCGACGGTGTGCCCCTGCGAGTCGGTGAGCCTGCCCTCGTCGAGGAGCTGCAGCAGGACGTTGAACACGTCGGGGTGCGCCTTCTCTATCTCGTCGAAGAGGATCACCGAGTACGGGTTGCGCCGCACCGCCTCGGTAAGATACCCGCCCTCCTCGTACCCCACGTACCCCGGAGGGGCGCCGAGGAGCCTCGAAACGGAGTGCTTCTCCATGAACTCGGACATGTCGATGCGCACCATCGCCCCTTCGTCGTCGAAGAGCTGTTCGGCGAGGGCCTTGGCGAGCTCGGTCTTCCCCACGCCGGTGGGGCCGAGAAAGATGAACGATCCGAGCGGCTGGCGGGGATCGTGGAGCCCGGCGCGCGAGCGCCGCACGGCGCTGGCCACGGCCCCGATCGCCTCGTCCTGGCCGACGACCCGCGCGGCCAGACGCTCCTCGAGATGGATGATCTTCTCCTTCTCCTCCTCGATCATCCTGCTCACCGGGATGCCGGTCCACTTGCTGACGATATCGGCGATATCGTCCTCGGTGACGTCCTCGCGCATCAGCTGGCGCCCCGATTCCTGGAGCTCCCTGAGCCTCGCGCGCGCTTCTTCGAGGCGCCTGCCGAGATCGACGATCACGCCGTAGCGCAGCTCGGCGACCCGCTCGAGCCTCCCGTCCCGCTGGGCGAGCTGCTCCTCGGTGCGCGACCTGTCGAGCTCCTCCTGCAGCCGGCGTATCGAATCGACGACCTCCTTCTCGCTTTCCCACCGGGCGCGGAGCCCCGCCGCCTGCTCCTCGAGCGCGGCGAGCCGCTCCTTCACCTCGGCGAGCCGCTCGCGCACCTCGTTCTGCTTGCGGTCCTTCTCCAGCGCGGTCCGCTCGATGGAGAGCTGGGTGATCCGATCCTGGATCTCGGCCAGCTCGATCGGCATCGAATCCATCTCCATCCGCAGGCGCGAAGCGGCCTCGTCGACGAGATCGATCGCCTTGTCGGGGAGGAACCGGTTCGTGATGTACCGGTGCGAGAGGCGGGCGGCGGCGATCAGCGCCGAGTCCTCGATATGCACGCCGTGATGGACCTCGTACTTCTCTTTCAGACCGCGCAGGATCGCCACGGTCTCCTCGACGTCGGGCTCGCGCACCAGCACGGTCTGGAACCGGCGCTCGAGAGCCGCGTCCTTCTCTATGTGCTTCCGGTACTCGTCGAGCGTCGTCGCCCCTATGCACCGCAGCTCGCCCCTGGCGAGCGCCGGCTTGATCATGTTCGAAGCGTCGACGGCGCCTTCCGCCGCCCCCGCGCCGACCAGGGTGTGCAGCTCGTCTATGAAGAGTATGATCCCGCCCTCGGAGGCGGTGACCTCCCTCAGCACCGCCTTGAACCGCTCCTCGAACTCGCCGCGGTACTTGGCCCCGGCGATGATGGCCCCCATGTCCAGACCGAGCAGCCGCTTGTCCCTGATACCCTCGGGGACGTCCCCGGCGGCGATCCGCTGGGCGAGCCCCTCGACGATCGCCGTCTTGCCCACTCCCGGCTCGCCGATGAGCACGGGGTTGTTCTTGGTGCGGCGCGAGAGGACCTGGCTGACCCGCCTGATCTCCTCGTCCCGGCCGATGACCGGATCGAGCCTTCCCTTCCGGGCGAGCCGCACGAAATCGGTCGTGAACCTCTCGAGCGCTCGATAGGTGCTCTCGGCGTTCTGGTCCGACGCGCGGGTGCTGCCCCGCACGGTGGCCAGCGCCTGCAGGAGATTGTCCCGCGTGACCCCCGCCCCGCCGAGGAGCCGGGCCGCGGCCGCGCCGCCGCCGATCATGGCGAGCAGCAGGTGCTCGGTGCTCACGTAGTCGTCCTTGAGCGCGTCGGCCTCATCCATCGCGCCGCGCAGGACCTCCTGCAGCTCGATCGAGGGACGCGCCTCGGCGATCCCCTTTTCGATCCGCGGAAGCCTGCCCAGCTCGCGCCTGACCGATTCCGCGAGGGCTCCCGCGTCGACGCCGAGCCTGGCGAGCAGCGGCACGGCGAGCCCCTCCCCCTGGGAGAGCAGGGCATCGAGCAGGTGCGCCGGAGCGACCTCGGTATTGCCCGCCTTCTGCGCCGACTGCTGCGCGGCCCCGATCGCTTCCTGCGCCTTTACGGTGAATCTTTCAAGTATCGACATCTATCATCACCTCTACTATCATGTGATTTGGATCGTCGTTTGTAACCGGGGCATGGTCCGTACCAGTCCGCGCGGCGGACCACGCAGCGTATTAATTTATTATATTATACACTATTATGAGCTTGAGGCTGCTTAGTCGGCTGACAGGCCTCAACACAGCACCCTCGAACGACTGACATTATAGCAGCTTTTGAGGGCTTCATCCCGCCATCTTGGCATTATTCCTTCAGTATCTGGGATGTATCGAAGATGACCGGATAGCTGTGAAGCACGCGGATCAGGCGCGTCTCATCTATTGACGGCACATTCGTGATCGGCGCCGTCATGCCTACCATCAGATGGCCGAGATCGTAACTGTGCGAAAGCTCCAGCACATGACCCATCTCATGCGCGAAGATCATCAGCCCCTTGACATGGATCGGCGAGAGGGTGTTGTTCGGGTAGATCCAGACCACCATCTTGAGCGGGGTTCCGTCGGCGTTGGTGGCTACCGTCTCGACGTGATGTTTCGTGGTATGTTCGAGATCGTAGACGATCTTCACGTCCGCCGTCTCCGGATCCGCAGCGTCGACGAACAGATCGAGACCGCTTCTTTCTTCCCATTCCAGCATCCCCCGGGCGGCGACCGCCTGGATATCGACTCCTTCCCAGGTGAACGGAGGGTTGTACACGCTCAGCGGGAAGTGGTCCCAGTTCCTCCAGATCGTCGGCCGGCCCATGAGCCCCCTCGTATCGGTCAGATACTTGAGGAACTCGAGGAAATCGCCCTCGTAGGTATCGTGAAGCTCCGCTTCGAGGCCGAAGGCCGGCAGGAGCGGCAGATCGAGCGTGAAATGCCACTCGAGACTTGAGACCACCCATGCGAGGTCGTAGTAATCGCCCAGCTCGCCGACGACGTGCTCGTCGCGGACCCTGATCACGTCGGTGTAGAGCGGCAGGTTGACGAGCCGGTACCTTCCGTCGGCGGCTGTCGTATCCCGGATCCCCTCGGCCGATACCACGACCCCCGGCACCGGCAGACCGGTATCGGCATCGATCCCCGTTCCGTCGGCGTCGATCCCCCGGACGAGCAGCCTG
>JAQVGR010000242.1 GCA_028696635.1 Candidatus Krumholzibacteriia bacterium
CGTGACGACCTCGGCGCCGCCGGTCGTCGTCCGCATCATGAAGGGTCCCGCGTACCGCTCGGTCATCGATACGGTGGAAGCGCTCGCCGACACCGCGGTCGTCTACCGTCTCGAGCGGCTGGCCGACATGCGTTCGCTCGGGTGGTGGAGCGGCGACGCTCACACGCACATCAATCATTCCGGAGGGGTCTTCACGCTCGATCCGTCGCACGCCCGTTTCATGGGGCTCGGCGAGGACCTTCACGTGGTCAACTGCCTGGACAACGAGTATTACTTCACCGGCGCGCCCGACCCGGTGAGCGACGACGATTGCATCGTGTACATGTCGGAGGAGATGCGCAGCTCGGTTTTCGGACACCTCGCCCTGTGCGGCCTCGAGCGGCTCGTCGAGCCGTATACGTCCCTCTGGTGGCCCCTGTTGATCGACATAGCCGATTCGGCCCGCGCGCAGGGCGGTCCGGCCGTCATCTGCGCGCATCCCGTCACGACCGGGGATTTCGGCATGATCTCCGGCTGGCCGGGATCGGGACTCGCCCGCGAGCTCCCCCTGGACGCGATCCGGGGATCGATCGACGCCTTCGAGCTGATGAGCTACAGCAACATGGGCCAGGAGGAAGCCGTCGACATGTGGTACCGCCTGCTGAACTGCGGCTTCCGGCTGTCCCCGTGCGCGGGAAGCGACGCGGCGGTCAACCGGTACGGCGATCCGCCGATCGGCGGCTGCCGCGTCTATGTCCGCAGCGACGCCGGGCGCCCCGACTACTACGAATGGCTCGGCGGCGTCACCTCGGGCAGGAGCTTCGTGACGAACGGCCCGCTCTTCACCGAGTTCAGGGTGCTCGGCGGGGGCGCCGGGGACAGCATCAACGTCCAGACGGGGACGTACGAGGTGTTCGTCGATGTCGAGGCGGTCTGCGATCGGCCGCTCGACCGGGTCGACGTGGTCAGCAACGGCCGGATCGCCGGGACGCTGCGTCCCGGCGCCGATCCGCGGCGGGTCGGGGGCAGGGTCTCCGTCTGGGTCCGGGAGAGCTGCTGGATCGCCGCGCGCGCGAGCGGCCGCGCGGCGCCCTGGTTCACCATGGGCGATTCGCTCTTCGCCCACACGGCGCCGTACTATATCCGCATGGACGCGCGCCCCCCGTGGAGGCGCGATGCGATCGGGTATTTCATCGACTGGATCGATTCGCTGACCGCCCTGTGCGCCGATCAAGGGTACTGGATCGACGCAGACGATTCCGCCCGCGTCTTCGCCGAGCTCGAAGCGGCGCGCGGCTGGTACGAACGGCGCCTGCCGACCGCCGCGGGGGACGAGGAACCGGGAGGGGTCGTTCCCGCCGCGCCGGCGGTGACCTGCGTCCCCAATCCGTTCGGCGGATCCTCGGTCATCGGTTTCACCGTTCCCCGATCGGAGGCGGCGCGGGCCGGCGGGGAGCCGTTCCCCCCGGCCGCCGTTCCCGTATGCGTCGAGATCCTCGACGTCTCGGGACGCCTCGTCAGGAGGCTGCGATGCGGATCGATGGTTCCCGGAGCGGGGGAGGCGGTCTGGGACGGCACGAACCAGCGCGGCGTCCCCGTATCGAGCGGGGTCTACTTCTGCCGCGTGCGCGCGGGCGGCCGGTCGGCTTCGGCGAAGGTCGTGCTGGCGAGATAAAACAGGACACGCGGCCGGCAGCGCCGGCCGCGTGTCTATTGGTAGCGGGGGCTGGATTTGAACCAGCGACCTTTGGGTTATGAGCCCAACGAGCTACCGGACTGCTCCACCCCGCATCATGTCCGCTCCGTACAATTTAGGGGCGACGCGGCCCGTTGTCAAGCGGCGTCCTCGAACCCTCCTCCGATTCTTCCCCCGCGCGCATGGTGATGATACGGTAGACGCGGTCTCCGGGGCGCACGTACCCGAAGAGTTCGCGTGCGACCTTTTCGGCCGCGAACGGGTCGGTGCGCAGGGCGTGGATATCCCGCTGCAGACGGGATGTCTCGACTTCGAGGACCGCTATCTCGCGCTCCGTTTCGAGCAGCGTCTTCTGCGCGCTCCACAGACGCCAGAGCCCCGCGTCTCCGGCGATGAAGATGACCGCGATCAGGACGCCGATCCCCCACAGAAATGCGCGCTCGATCCTCGGATTGATGTCGATCGACGCGTTGTTGATCCTGAGGTACCTGCCCCCGTGACCCCAGATGCTCTTCATGACCACCTCCGTGCGGCGCGCCCGGTCCGGGTCACCGCCATGCCGATTCGAGGGCCGCGCGGCCCGGATAGACGGAGACCTCGCCGAGTTCTTCCTCTATCCGCATCAGCTCGTTGTATTTCGCGATCCGGTCGCTGCGGGAGAGGGAGCCGGTCTTGATCTGCCCCGTCCCGGCGGCCACCGCCACATGGGCGATCGTCACGTCCTCGCTCTCTCCCGACCGGTGGGAGACCACCGAGGTGAATCCGGCTCGGCGGGCCGTTTCGATCGCGTCGATCGTCTCCGTCAGCGTGCCGATCTGGTTGAGCTTGATCAGGATCGAGTTCGCGCTCGACTCGGCTATCCCCCGTTCGAGCCGCTTCACGTTGGTCACGAACAGGTCGTCTCCGACGATCTGGATGCGGGAGCCGAGCCGCGCGGTGAGCTCGCGCCATCCCTCCCAGTCGTCCTCGCCGAGCCCGTCCTCTATCGAGAGGATGGGGAAGGCCGAGACGAGATCCTCGTAGTACGAGATCATCCCGGCGGCGTCGAGGACCTTCTTCTCCGCCTCGAGCCGATACCCCCGGCCGGTGAGGAACTCGCTCGCCGCCGGATCGAGAGCGAGCGCTATGTCTTCTCCGGGCCGGTACCCGGCCTGCTCGATCGCCGAGACTATCAGTTCGAGGGCCTCGCGGTTCGATCCGAGGTTCGGGGCGAATCCTCCCTCGTCGCCGACGGACGTGGAGAGCCCCTTCTGTTTCAGGAGCGAGCCGAGCGCGTGGAAGGTCTCGGCCCCGTACCGGACGGCCTCCGCGAGTGAAGGAGCGCCGACCGGCACGATCATGAACTCCTGGATGTCGACCGTGTTGTCCGCGTGCTTGCCGCCGTTGAGGACGTTCATCATCGGCACCGGCAGGATCCGCGCCGTCACGCCGCCGATGTGCTGATAGAGAGGGACGCCGAGAGCCGCCGCCGCCGCCTTCGCCACGGCGAGGGAGACGCCGAGGATCGCGTTCGCGCCGAGCCTGCCCTTGTCCGGGGTTCCGTCGAGCTCGCAGAGGAGACGGTCGATATAGACCTGGTCGAGCGCGTCGAGCTCGAGCACCTCGGGCGCAATCGTCCCGTTGACGTTCTCCACCGCCGTCAGCACGCCTTTCCCCCCGTAGCGCCCGGCATCGCCGTCTCGAAGCTCGACAGCCTCGTGCTCGCCCGTCGAGGCCCCCGAGGGAACGATAACGCTCCCGACGGCGCCGCACTCGAGGAAGACCTCGACCTCGACGGTCGGGTTGCCGCGAGAGTCGAGGACCTCGCGGGCATGGACATGCTCGATCGCGCTCATCGGCCCTCCTGCATATAACTTGCTCAAAGACAAGAGGAAAGCTGTTGTCTGCCGAGCCGGATTCTCGGACACCCCCGGGGGAGGTGTCAATGAAAAAAATCGAGGCCCCTTCCCGGGTGGCGCGCGCAGGGGCGCCGGCGCAACGAGGGATCGCGGAATAGGTTGTATCCGGGGGCGGGCGGCTGGTATCCTTGCCGCCGTCCGGAGCGGCCCCGCGCCGCTCTCCCTGCCTGGTGGACGCAACCGCCGGAGAGCAGGAAACATTCCGAGGCCGGCTCCGTATTCAAGGTGACACAGTTGAGTCGTGAAGACGCACAACTCGTCAAACGATGCCTGAGAGGAGAGGAGAAGGCATTTGCGCAGCTGCTCGCGGCATACCGGAGACCGGTGTACAGCATCTGTCTCAGGATGGTCAGGAACGAGGCGGACGCCGAGGACCTGGCCCAGGAGGTCTTCGTGCGCACCTTCAACGTGCTGGACCGGTACAATCCCTCGTACCCTTTTTCGAG
>JAQVGR010000243.1 GCA_028696635.1 Candidatus Krumholzibacteriia bacterium
ACGCGCTGATAGGCTCGGCTTCGCGGATCCATGGCGCGACCGTCGCGGCGGGCCGGATCGAGGCGAAGGACGTCGGCTCGCTGCGCGGCATGGCCGACCTGTTCCGGGAGAAGGTCCGCTCGGGGGACGCCGTTCTCTCCTCACCGCAGAAGGGCAAGATGCACTACGTCGTCACCGTGACCGACGACCTGATCGAGCGGGGAGTCACCGCGGAGGGACTCGTCGCGGAGCTCGGCGCCCTCACCGGCGGAGGCGGCGGCGGGAAGAAGCACCTCGCGCAGCTGGGCACGAAGGATCACGAGAGCGAGGCGGCAGTCTTCGCCGCGCTGCCCGGGATACTCGAACGGCTCATGTCATAACGAGGAGATCATGATCGGAAGGATGATGAGAACGCAGGCACGCGGAGCGCGGGAGCGGATCGCCGCCCTCCGCGCGGCCGCGGCGATCGCCCTCGCGCTGTGCGCGCATCTCGCGCTCCCCGCCCCGCCGCTTCGCGCGCAGACGCAGGGGCAGGATCTCACCAAGCAGACGCAGCAGGCGGAGATCAGCGCCCGCGAGACGGGGTACGGGCAGGTGGTCAGCGAGCAGCGGGGGGCCTGGGACATCCCGAAGCTCGAGCAGGCGGTCGATCCCGACCGGTATGTCCTCGGACCGTACGACCGCCTTCTCGTGAACCTCGTCGGTCCCGACCCGCGCACCTTCACTATCGTCGTCCTCCCCGAGGGGTACGTCTTCCTCCCCGGGATGGGGGCGATCAGGGCCGACGGGTCGACGCTGACCGACTTCCGCCGCCGGCTCGTCGCGGAGGTGGAGCGACATTTCAGGAACATCGAGGTCTTCTGCTATCTCCAGGAGCCGCGCATATTCCGCGTCTTCGTCACGGGGGAGGTCGCCCGCCCCGGCGCCGTCGACGTGTCGGCGGTCCAGCGCGTCACCGACGCGATCGAGAAGGCGGGGAGCATCCTGTCGGCCGGCTCGAACCGCCGGTCGCTGCTGATCCGCGGGGCAGACACGGTGCACGTCGACGTCCTGCGCCACGTGCTCAAGGGTGAGTTCGAATCCAACCCGTTCCTCTCCAACGGCGACCGGATCCACGTCCCCGTCGCAAAGGCGCATGCCGTGGTCCGGGGGAGCGTGGCGAAGTCGTCATCGTACGAGATCCTCCCCGGCGAGACGGTGGCCGACCTGATCGACCTCGCCGGCGGATTCACCGGCGAGGCGGTCAGAGACACCGTCCTGCTCACGAGGGTCGCCGACGACGGGAGCGTCGCGACCTTCGCGATCCCCGAGGAGCGGTTCGACGCGGTCCTGCAGGACAGGGACGAGATAAACATTCTCGACCGGATGGCGGGCGCGAACCGGGTCTACGTCTTCGGCGCCACCGCACAGACGGGAAACTACTTCATCACGGAAGGCGAGGGGCTGCGCACGCTCGTCGGCCGGATATCAAAGTTCAACCTGGACGCCGACCTCTCCGCGGCGACGCTGGAGCGCGCCGACGGGACGATCACCAGAGTCGACCTGAAGCTGTTCATCCCGCCGACGACGGTGAAGGACATCCCGCTCTCCGACGGCGACATCCTTCATGTCCCGCGCGTCGATCAGACGGTGGCGGTCGGCGGCGAGGTGCAGCTCCCCGGCCGCGTGCCGTACACGGCCAGCTGGACGGTGGCGCAGTATATCGGCGCGGTCGGCGGCCCGACGAGGGACGGGAGCATCGACCGGGTCATCATCATCTCCACCAGCGGCGTCTCGCGTTCGGGGAACCGCGATGCGGTGCCGAACAGCGGCGACGTGCTGATAGTCAAGCGGAGCAAGACGAGGATCTTCTCCGACATCTTCGGCGGACTCATCGGACTGGGCACGCTGATCATCTCGATCATCGCGCTGACCGATTAGACACGGCCCGCACGGTCTCGAAGGCGCGGCGGCGCCGGTACGGGCGGAGAAGCAGATGAAGCACGGCGACACGACGGACGACAGGCGGATCGAATCGGTGCTCGCCGAGCTCGGCGCGCTCCGCGGCGCGATAGACGCTATCGGGGGCGGGGAGGCGTCGACGCTGGTCGCCATGGCGCGGGCGATCTCCGGATCGCTCGCCGCCGGGCACGTGGTGTTCACCTGCGGCAACGGCGGGAGCGCCGCCGACGCGCAGCATATCGCCGGCGAGCTCGTCGGCAGGTTCCGCCGCAAGAAGACGCGCGGGTACCGGGCCTTCGCCCTGACGACCAACAGCTCCGTCGTCACGGCCCTCGCCAACGATTTCGGCTACGACGAGGTGTTCGCCCGGCAGCTCGAGGCGATGGGGGGGGCGGGGGATGTGCTGCTCGCCCTCTCGACGAGCGGCGACTCGCTGAACGTCGTGGCGGCGGTTCGCGAGGCGCGCGCCCTGGGGATGACCACGCTCGCCTTCAGCGGGGCGGGGGGCGGAGCGCTCGCCGGCGAATCGCATCTGGCCATCGTCGTCCCGCACGACGACTTCGCGCGGATACAGGAGCTCCACATGGCCCTCGGCCATATCCTCTGCGGACTGGTCGAGGAGATCCTCACCTCGGGCGGTCCGGCCGGGCCGGACGACGGGCCGCCGGCGTGAGCCGGAGAGCCGGTGTGAGAATACTGCAGGTCTGCGCCGTCGATTTCACCGCCTTCCATCTCCTCCGGCCTCTCGGGATGGCGCTCCGCGCAGCCGGCCACGAGGTCGCCTTCTGCTGCTCTCCGGGGGAGGGACTCGACCGGCTCGAGCGGGAGGGGTTCGAGGTTTACCGGATTCCCGTCTCGCGCAGCTGGAACCTCGCGCGCCACGCGGTTTCCCTCGCCCGGATGCGCCGCCTGATGAAGCGCGGTCGGTTCGATCTCGTGCACACCCACACGCCGGTGGCGGGGCTGCTCGGACGGATCGCGGCGCGCCTGGCGCGGGTCCCTCTCGTCGTCTATACCGCCCACGGGTTCTACTTCCACGAGGGTATGCGCCCGCCGGTCCGCGCGGTGATGCGCGCGATAGAGCGGTTCGGGGCGTCGCTGAGCGACCTCGTCTTCGTGCAGAGCGCCGAGGACCTGCGGGAGGCGGCCGAGACGCGGATCGCGCCCGCCGACAGGCTCGTGCACATCGGCAACGGCGTCGATCCGGATATCTTCGATCCGGCCCGCTCCGCGGCGGCGGGGGAGGCGGTTCGCGGCGAGCTCGGTCTCGGCGGCGGTCCGCTGGTCGGATTCACCGGAAGGATCGTCAGGGAGAAGGGGGCCGTCGAGTTCGCGCGGGCGGCGGGGATCGTCGCGCGGCGGTTTCCGGGGGCCCGTTTCGTGATGGTCGGCGCGCCGCTGCCGAGCGACCGGGACGGCTGTCTCGCGGAGATCGCGAGGCTGCGCGACGGGGAAGGGCTCGGGGAGCGTCTCGTGCTGACCGGATACCACCGGGACGTGCCGGCGATACTCTCGATCCTCGACGTCTTCGCCATGCCGAGCTGGCGCGAGGGGATGCCCCGTTCGCTGCTCGAGGCGATGGCCGCATCGCTCCCCGTCGTCGCGACCGATATCCGGGGGTGCCGCGAGGAGGTCGTCGACGGGGAGACGGGGATCCTTGTCCCGCCCCGCGACGCGCAGGCCCTCGCCGGCGCGATCATCAGGCTCCTCGAGGATCCCGCCGCCGCCCGCCGGATGGGAGAGGCGGGCAGGTCCCGCGCCATCGGGGTGTTCGACGAGCGGGGAGTCACGCGCCTGCAGGTCGAGCGGATCGAGGCGCTGCGGGACGCTCGCCCGCCGCGAGATCCCGGTACAGCCTCTCGTAGCGTTTCGTGACGGAGGCGATGTCGAACTCCTCCTCGATGCGTCCGCGAGCCGCCCGGCCGAGCTCCCTCCGCTGCTCCGAGGCGAGCGACAGGATCCTCTCCCACCCCGCGGCGAGCGCCGCCGGATCTCCCGGGGGGACGACGATCCCGGTCTCCCCGATGATCAGGGCCGAATCTCCGACGCCGGTGACGACGCAGGGGACGCCGCAGGCCATCGCCTC